>JADFWI010000026.1 GCA_015222985.1 Pseudomonadota bacterium
ATCGGGGCTGCCCCGGGAGAAGGTTTGGGGGTTATTCCCATGCTCTATTCCTCGTTCCTTGTTCTTGCCCCCATTAGTATCTCTCATGGAGCACTCTTTACCTTCGGATGCAAGCTATATTCTCTCTTTTCTGATAAATATGCAGGCCCCGTCACTTCAGAAGCGGAGGCAGCCTCGGCCATTGGCAAGGTTTATGTCTATGAAACCCTTGGAGCCATTGTTGGAGCCGCAGCCTTTACCTATCTGTTTATTTCGTATTTGCATTCGATAGAGATAGCCTTAGGCGTGGCGCTCTTGAATGGCCTTTTGGGTCTCCTCTTATTGGTATTCTTCCGACCTGCCCGCCGGTCTCTTGCAGGTGTGGTTATGGCAGGCGGTTCGACAACATTAGTGGTCCTTAGCGTTTATCTAATCCTCAGCCCAAAAGCGGATGAGATAAATCTTCGTTCCATAAGCCTGCAGTGGAGAGGACAGGAAGTCGTCCATTACCAGAATTCCATTTACGGAAACATCACTGTCATTAAGAGCGGCGAACAATACACCTTCTTTTCCGACGGAATTCCTGTCATCACAACGCCTGTTCCGGATACAACCATGGTGGAGGAGTTTGTCCACTTACCTATGCTTGCTCATCCAAGGCCCCAAAAGGTCCTTGTTATTAGTGCCGGAGCCGGAGGTGTCATCAATGAGATCCTAAAACACCCCGTAGAAAGGGTTGACTATGCCGAGCTCGACCCCTTATTGGTGAACCTTGTTCAGAAGTTCGCTACGCCGCTGACTCAAGCCGAATTAGCAGACCATAGAGTAAATATCGAACATGTAGATGGCAGGCTCTTTGCCAAAACAACGCCTCATCAATACGATCTAGTTCTGGTTGGCATCGCTTGCCCCTCAACCCTACAGATAAACAGACTCTTTTCTGAGGAGTTCTTCTCTCTGATCAAAAGCAAGCTTGAGAAAGAGGGTATATTGGTCATAGCTATGCCTGGTTCCACGACTTACTTGAGCGAAGAACTGAGGAGTATCAATGCCTGCATCCTCAATACCCTTAAAGGCGTTTATCCTTATGTTCGCGTGATCCCAGGAGACCTTAACCTCTTTTTAGCGTCGCCTTCAAGAGAAGTTTCATCAATGGACCACACCTTGCTCACTCAGAGGTTAAACGAGCGAGGCCTTGAGGTAAGCCTTTTGACCCCATTTCATATCGAGTATAAATTGGCCGACAGATGGGTGAACTGGTTTTGGGATTGCCTTAAGGGGGCCACAGACAAGATCAATCAGGACTTTTCTCCAGTGGGAATGTTCTACGCTCTGGCCCATTGGAATGCCCTCTTTTCGCCTGGCACCCAGTGGGTATTTCGATGGTTTGCCCGGGCGAATTTGGCTCTGTTGATTATCCCGCTATTTGCTCTGATCTTTTTGATCATCTGCTGTATAAGCCCAACCCGATGCGCCAAACCCCGTATTGCCTTTGCTATTGTCACAACCGGTTTTGGCGGGATGACATTTGACCTGGTGCTGATCTTTACCTTTCAGGCCATCTACGGATACGTCTTTTACCAGATAGGACTCTTGGTGACCGCCTTTATGGTAGGGGTAGCAGCGGGAGGTCTGGCCATGACCACCCTTATGAAAAGAATCAAAAGAGACCTTGCTTGTTTTGTCAGGACAGAGTTGGCCATTATCCTATTTTCCGGGGCCCTGCCGATGATATTTCTTGCTTCCCAACCCTTCCTGGGTCATCCGGAGGTATTATACGTTTTTCAAATCATCTTTCTTGTGCTTGCATTTCTTGCTGGTCTTCTGATCGGCGGACAGTTTCCCCTGGCCAATAAGATATACTTGAAGAGTTCTTCCAACCTGAGTGGCACTGCGGGCCTGCTTTACGGAGCCGACCTTTTCGGCGGATGGATAGCTGGGCTACTGGTAGGAGTCGTACTTTTGCCCGTCTTAGGACTGGTACAGACCTGCATCATTGTCGTCATTCTCAAACTAACAAGTCTTAGTATCTTGGTTGTGCCGACCTTTATTCACAAAGCATTCTCGTAAGCGTTCACACTCTTTTGGCCCATGTCATTTCGACCGAAGGGCCCGCCCTGGCGCGACAGGAGCACGGGAACGTTCCGGCAAGTCAATCCCGGTCTGGGCCAGGGAGAAATCTTGACAAGCTACTCTTGCAGACAGGATTTCTCCCTGGCCCAGACCGGGTTTTTTCCCCTGAGTATGGTCCAACCTCCGTCGCGCCAGGGCGGGCGCTACGCTCGAAATGACAAAATGGGCGGTGTGAACGGGTGCGCATTGTCTTGTTGTGAAGCATCACCTCAGTCAAGATAGAACTTTTTTACCGGGTCAAATTCCACAATGTATTTACCCTGCCTCACGAGCTCAACGCCATCGCTCTATGCAACAAAAAGGCGGTCTTTGGTATCCTCTTCAAATCAGTTTCGCAAACTCTATTGCAATTCTGTTGGTGACCGCCCATATGGAGCCACTTTCCTCATCAATCTCCCCCCAAAAAAGCTCATGGCCGCTTTTGGTTGCCATGGGATCCTAAACCCCACCCTTTACAATCCCCATAAATATTTCATAAGTTCACCCCCGGCTCAGTTCGACGATCTTGGATCGCAAATTTCATCGTTTTTGGTGTGATCCACGCAGGATTTTGCCGACTTCGCCAGCCTACTCCGCCAAAGTGGCAACGGCTACGAAGGCCGGGAAGTAGCCTTTGGCTACGAGCTCTCCGCCCGCCTGCGGGCCGGAGCCTATGGCGGAGAGCCCGAAGGCTACGGCCCGCAGGCGGACGGCTGAAAGCGTTTTATGCACCATGTGATAAAACCGGGAGTCAATGAAATCAGTATGTTGCCAAAGGCAAAACTGGTGCATTTGTCGTTTGGCTATAAGGTCTTTTTTGTCCGTCAATCATTAGTTGGGCTTAAAATATCATCTTGACTTACGCATTATTATAAGTACAATGTACATATGGACGAATTACG
>JADFWI010000027.1 GCA_015222985.1 Pseudomonadota bacterium
CCATGGCCAGTAAATCGTTCAAAGGGACCATCATGGACCTCCTGAGACAGGGCAAGTGCAGATTCAATAATCACATCTGCGCTGTCAAGAAGGTTTGCAATGCGGTAGCAGCGCTCTGTAACAGATAAAGAATCCCCGACAGCAAGCCCCACCTCTCCCCCTCCTACCAACTGGGGTACAGTTACCAGTACCGGAATGTTGCGCTCTGCTCCCGCACCAATCATGGTGAGGTGGTCAGCGCCGTAACCAGCCATCTGTTCAAAAGGAACGCCGCAACGCTTCGCCACGGCAAGTACATCACGGGCCAATCTTTCTGTACGCAGGCCTGTGGGGTAAGCCATATTTCCAGCGACCTTGATGATAATATCTCCTTTGGCCCGGCGCATCCTCTGATAAAGCGCTATGTCGATAGGAATTTCGCGTTGAACTTCCTCCAGTCTTGCTTTGGAAAGGATGCTTACCTCAAAAAAGCCGTCCGAAGGAAGTTTTTCTCGTTCAAAGCCAAAGGCCACGCCATCAAATCGCTTTACCTTTTCCAAAGTGCCTGCCATCTCATGATTAATCACCGCAGAACTCGTTGAAATACCATCAATTATTCCCTTGTGTATAAGTTCCGCTAAAAGGGTGGTCACACCCTCATGCAAATTCGGGCCGCTACCAACAACCGCCACTACCTTGCCTCCTTTTTCCTTGGCATTAACGATCAACTTGATAGCACGCTTTAGCCTAACTTTAACTTTGGATGGAAGACTGTTAAATATATTTTCAATTACTTTTCGATCAATCAACATACAGCAACCTCCTTTGATGCATATTTCCAGATTATCGTGGGACACACATCTCAGACTAATCCCGCTATTACATTGGCATGTTTATCCGCAGCCTTTTGGTTCCGTACAACAGCTTCCCTTGCCCGGTCACCATAAGACTTCAAGGTCTCAGGATGTCTGAGAAACCATAACCCTTTTTCGGCCAACATTTCAGGGCTTGAAACAGGGATTCCTGCACCAACCTCCTCTAACATAGCCTTTGCATCCATGAAGTCTTCCATGGAGGGGCCATAAAAGACGACTTTTCCCCAAACTGCTGCTTCCAGGGGATTCTGTCCGCCCAATGGAACAAGGCTTGCTCCACAAAATATGACAGTTCCAATGCTATAAAGCTTAAAGAGTTCTCCAAAGGTGTTAATGATTACGACCTGTTCTGCGCGCTTTACCGCATCAACGTCGAGTTCACTTCGGAGCTGATACCGAAAGCCCCGTCTTTCAAGCAGAGACCTAATCTCGGCTGTTCGCTCTATATGCCTGGGTGCAATGATCATAACGGTGTGAGGAAATTCTTTAATAATTTTTTCATAGGCATCCAACACCATGGCCTCCTCGCCTCCACGTGTGCTTCCTGCAACAAAGACCGGGGATGAGGCCTCAAGATTCAAGATTTTCTGCATCTGTGTTTCCATAGCAGGGTCTGCAAGGCTCGCAAGGAGATCATACTTGGCATTGCCATGTACCTCAATTTTATTCGGATCAGCCCCCATCTCCTTGATACGGGCCCCATCTTCTTCTGAAATCATACTAAAAGCATCCACATTTCTTAAGACCTCCCGGAAAAAGGGCCGGAACTTGAGATAACCCCTGATCGATTTCATAGAAATTCTGCCATTAATCAGGGCGGTTTTGATTCCCATTCGATGGGCTTCAGTAAGCCACGCAGGCCAGATTTCAGTCTCCAGAAAAACCATAACATCTGGATGCACACGGAAAAGCGCTTTGCGTACCGAGCCAATAAAATCTGCTGGCGCATACACAACAGGAATATTGTCTCCGAAGGTCTCTGTTGCGAGTTCACGGCCATGTTTTGTGGTTGTTGAAACAATTACTGAACAGGTTGGCAGGATCTGTCTGAGAGCGTTAATAATAGAGCTCGCCACCTTAACTTCCCCAAGGGAAACGGCATGAATCCAGATACGAGGTGATCCCGAAAGGGTTTGAACAAGTTTTGGGGGTATATGCCCTAAGCGTTCTTTCAGGTTTTCGCTATGTCGTCCGCTCAG
>JADFWI010000207.1 GCA_015222985.1 Pseudomonadota bacterium
ATGCCACTGATCCCAAGGTGGAGATCTGGGATAACGACACCACCGACTGGATAACTACCTTTGCCAACGGCGACCCCATCGACACTGGTACCGGCAATGCTGCTCTTCACCCCCAACTGGCTATAGACCGGCAAGATAGAGTATATGTTACGTACTACCAATCCTTCACGGGACATAACCACATCTACCTGAGCCGCTATGATGGCACGGATGTCCGGATATGGGATAACGACACCACCGACTGGATAACTACCTTTGCCAACGGCGACCCCATCGACACCGGTACTGACAATAGTGCCTATAACCCGCAGGTGGTCGTAGACTCGAACCATATCGTATATGTTACCTATTACCAATCCTTCACGGGAAAGAACCACATCTACCTAAGCGGTTATGTGGATGATCCTCAATCTCCCTCCCAGCCTCTACCTCCCTCCGGTGGCGGCGGTGGCGGCGGTTGCTTCGTTGGAACCGTTGTTGACGGCCTTGGCTGGTAGAAAGACAACCGTCAAACGTCAAAGGCAGGTCTTCATGGCCTGCCTTTTTTCTTTGCTTAGCAACACAAGATGTTGAGGGTTTGGCTATTCATTTGAGAGTTGCAGTTTCGTCCAACCAATTTCAAAGTTCCATAAGATATGATATGAGAATAGAATCTTTTGGAGCCACTCACTGGATCAGTCTGCACTGATTTTTGTTTTGGGAAGGCTATCGTAGATTTCCGGTTTCTCCGGGTTAGGTTTTAGCACTGGGAACTGCCGCATAATCCTGGTAACAGATTATAAAGATCCAGTTTTTCCCATCATGCTAGAGAGGCTATGAAAATGCGCAGAAGAACTTACGGTGGGTACAGAAAGCCAGTGGCAAAAAAAGCAGACAGCAGTAAGTCTGTTGCTGATGTTGTTAGGGAGCTAAAAAAAATAAGTTCCCCATCCAGTAATTACAGAGAACGCTCGCTAAAGATTCACGGGCTTATCTGTGCCAAATGTGCGAGAGAGTTTGATTACAAGGACAGGCATCTCCTCACTGTGCACCACAAAGATGGAGATCACAGTAATAATCCGTCTGATGGTTCCAACTGGGAAAATCTGTGTGTTTACTGCCACGAGGATGAACACAGCAGGGGACTACTTGGTGATTATTTCAGTGATGAGAAATAGGGAATTCTTTAGTATGTAACTACCGTTCACGTTGCCCTGCAATAAGCCATGGCCTTGTCTGCCAATACCAGGGGATGACAGACCCGGACCTTTCCGGCCAGCCCTTTCCGGCTAACACCCTCAACAAATTGGAGCAGGCAGCCTGTGCAACCCGTGACAATGGCATCGGGTTCCACCTTCTGAAAGTCTTCCATTCGCCGATCAAGGATGTTGACAGAGAGATCAAAGTGCGAAAGGTTAAAATCTCCACCATGTCCACAACATTGGCCGGCATGGGGAGCTTCTACAAGTTCCACATTGGGCAAAGCATCAAGAATTCTTCTGGGGGCCTCTGTGATCCCTTGCCCTATCCTCAGATGGCACGGATCGTGGTAGGCCACACGAAGCAACGGACCGCCCTGGAGGACACGATCAAGCGATTGATCCTTTAGGTATGTGTCAAAATCAAGACTCTCCACCAAGAAGGCCATAGCATCCCGGTGTTTTTCGGCCAGACCACTGGCAGCATCCTGCCAGAGAGGATCATCGTCAAAGAGGACCGGAAGGTCTCTTAGGTGCGACCCGCACGATGCGCATACTGTCAGCACGGCGTCAAGCTCCAGAAGTCCAAATAACTCTATGTTCTTCTTGGCCAAGGCTTGGGCGGTCTTTGTGTCACCCGAAACATAGGCAGGCAGTCCGCAGCAGACCTGGTTCTCGGGTATAACGACCGTGGCTCCCATGTGGCGCAGGATTCGCACAAGGACCCTGGCCGCCTCGGGAAAGAGATAGTTGGCGCCACATCCAACAAAGAACCCAACCCGAAGACCATCTACCGGAGATGCTGCCTCAGGCTCAGCGCTCTTGATAAAAGGAGTCCAGGAAATAGCAGGCGCCGTGGCTCTTTGAGTAAAAAACGAAAGTGGAAATCTGAGATGGAGCCCGCTGCTTTCAGGGATCTTTTTGCAAAACAGGGCCTGAAAAAGGGCGCCGCCTTTGCGGACCACTTTGCCCGGCAAATCTCTTCGCCTGATACTTTTGATCAGAGGATTGTCGGCCCTGGTGCTCTTTCCGGCCAGGAAGAGATCTCGGCGACCCTGCTGGAAAAGGCGGGTGGTCTGAACGTTATTAGCACAAACCTGGGCGCAGGCCCCGCACAGAAGACAACGCGAAAGGATCTCTCCCAGACGCTCGGACCACCCCATGACGCCGTCTTCCAGAGCCTCAAGGAGGGCCAATCTTCCCCGCGCTACGTCGGCCTCTCTAAAGGTGGTCTGATATACAGGGCACACGCTCATGCAACGGCCGCACCGGTTGCACTTATTCAGATGGATGTCGCTGGTCATGATTGTCAATAGATCTGCATATTTTCACAAGGATAGGTGTTTGGGCAAGAATATTCTTTGATGAGATGGCTCGGTCCTGCTAACAGCAGGACTCGCGATTAGGCCCGCATATTATGGCGGAGAAACTAAGGAGCAGGACCGTGAGGAAGATCTTCGGTGTGGTGTTATTGATTTTTGTCATAAAGCTCGCGCAAAGAGTTATTTGATATCAAAGGGGTTACTTCATTTATGACAAGCCCTTAGATAATTTCGTCAAAATAGGCTTTCAGCATTTTTTCCGCTGTTTTTTCGTAATCGATCTCATAGGTTCCGTTTTCAATCCTATCCTTGATGGCCTGCACTTTTTCCAAACGAACATCGGGTTCAGATTCCATAGCTCTCTGGGCCACCTGAACCTCTTTTGACGTCTGCGAAAGATTGACAATGGCGCCTTCTTTTGGCTCCGTGGGAACATCGGCTCGTGTAGGAGCTCTCTCACTAGGTCCCTGGGCCCGAGCGCCGGCAGTTTCATTGATATATTTGGCTATTTCGTCACTACCTGAAATCTTCATGA
>JADFWI010000028.1 GCA_015222985.1 Pseudomonadota bacterium
CCTTCAAATAGGGCATCATTGCTTTCAGGACCTCCTGGTCCACCTTGGTTGTTGCGTTATGATCCAAATAAATGAAGCTTTCGGAATACTTGTCAGTCATTGAAATCCCCCATTTCTCAGCAAATTCATTAAATTTGTAAATCAAATCGTGTCAATTGACAACTGATAATATTGGTGGTAGGTAGAGATGTAGCATATTCCTTATGTAATACGGAGAGTTACGGGGACGGCAAGGGTTCATGGGAGAGTGAAATGTGGTATTGATTCTTTGACCCACATTTTATATATTTATTAAGGCCTGATTCGCTATTTTGGGAAACAACAAGTCAGGCAAAAAAATAGCAATGGAGAGAGACTAAGACGTGGAAACAGTACGAATTTTGGGAACAGGTTCTTATGTGCCGCCAAAGGTATTGAGCAATCTTGATTTACAAAAAATGGGCCTCGACACCACAGATGAATGGATTATCCAACGCACAGGTGTGAGAGAGAGAAGGATTGCGGAGCCAGACGTTACCGCGGCAGATCTGGGTTATGAAGCCTCCCTCAAGGCCCTTGACATGGCCGGGATGACTGCCAAGGATGTGGATCTTATCATTCTCGCCACAATCACGCCGGATACCTGCTGCCCATCCGGTGCCAACTGGCTTGAGGCTAAACTGGATGCGCCCCAGGCCGTGAGTTTTGACATAACCGCAGCCTGTTCTGGTTTTATTTTTGGCCTCAGTGTGGCTGAACAGTATCTTAAAACAGGGACTTATAAAAATGTTCTTGTTGTGGCCTCAGAGATTATGACCCGGACCCTCAACTGGAAAGACCGAACCACCTGCATCCTGTGGGGTGATGGGGCAGGGGCTGCCGTTGTGGCCATGGGATCGGAGGGTCCCGAGATTCTTTCAACTCACATCCACTCGGATGGTGAAAATGGCCAGGATCTCTTGATGCCGGGAGGCGGATCCAGAACCACCCCAATTTCCCATGAAAGCGTGGATAAGGGGCTTCATGCACTCAATATGATTGAGGCCAATAACAGTTTCAGGGTAGCAGTCAGGCGATTTATTGAATCCATAAAGGAGGCTGCCCAGTTTAACAAAGTTGCCGTTGAAGATATAAACTGGTTTATTCCTCACCAGGCAAATCTCCGGATGTTCCAATCCATAGCCAAGACCATGAAAATTCCCTTTGAAAAGTTTTATGTAACCCTTCATAAATACGGCAACATCTCCTCAGCTTCCTGCGCCATTGCCTTTGATGAAGCTGTCCGGGACGGAAGCATCAAGAAAAACGACCTGATCTGCCTTCCTGTCTTTGGTGGCGGTCTGACCTGGGGAAGCGCACTTATAAGGTGGTAGGTAAAAATTATAACAAATCTATAAGAATAGTCTACTATGCTCACCGGACAAACCGGAAAATTGCCAGGCAAGCACCTGCTCGTAAAAGCTCTCCTTTTTATTTTGCCGGCATTGGTTTTATTTAATCCCTCCCTTTTAGCATCACAGCAGATTAACCCGAAAAATGTTCTTGTGCTGTCCTCTACCAGGTCAACATCGCCTGTCGCTTACCAGTGGGACCGGGGTATTCGATCGGTTTTTAAAGTGGGACCATCCGATCGAATTGTAATAGATATCGAATACTTGGATTCAGCACGATTCAATGATGATCGCTACGTCCAATTATTGCGTGACCTATACCGGCACAAATATTCAAATTCAAAGCCGGATTTAATTATCCCGGTGTATAATCAGGCTTTTGATTTTGTGCTGAGGTATGAGCCGGCCTTTTTCACCGGTGTTCCCGTCGTATTTGGCGCAGTTGAACGGCACTTTGTCGAAAGTCGGTCTCTTGGCCCGAACATCACCGGTATTTTATCAGCCAACACTTATAAAGATACGCTTGATCTGGCGCTCAATTTGCACCCTGACACCCTACGCGTTGCTGTTGTTGCAGGCGCAGGAAGCTACGGCCGATCATATTATACAGCTGCCCGGAAAGTGTTTCGCCTTTATGAAGATCGGATCGATTTCACCTACCTGACCGGACTCCCGATGGAAGAGCTTCTGGAAAAGGTGGCCAATCTACCTGTCCAAACTTTGGTTATGTATCTGCCGCTGCTAGAGGATGGCGCAGGGAAAAAATTCGATGCTCCTGAATCGCTTTCCCAAATTTCGCGCGCGTCCAATGCCCCCGTGTACGGTTTCTGGGACGTATTACTTGGCCACGGCATCGTCGGCGGCTATTTGAACAGTTTCGAAGAGCAGGGAAAAATGGTTGCGGAACTGGGGGTGCGCATTTTAAACGGGGAAAAACCCGCGGATATACCGATAATTCAAGCACCTAAATTCCAGAACATGTTCGATTGGCGTCAACTCAAGCGCTGGTCCATCAGCGAGCACAGGTTGCCGCCGGGCAGCATAGTGCAATTCAAGGAATTCACCCTCTGGGATCGGTACAAGGGCCGAATTATGGGTGTCATCGCACTCATTGTGTTCCAAGCGCTCATAATTCTCTATTTGTTGCATCAACATCGGATACGCCGCCGGGCAGAGCAAGCCCTTGATGAGCGATTGCAGTTCGAAACGTTAATTGC
>JADFWI010000208.1 GCA_015222985.1 Pseudomonadota bacterium
ACGCAAGAACCGATTCCAGGTCTTGCGTGAAATATGACCTTGGGATGTGGAGGGTCTTGATAAGGATTTCTTGGTGTGAAATATTGATGCAGGAAATACCCTTCATGCAGAAATATCATAATCAATAAGCAGTTAAGCCCCGGTATTCAATCTTCCTTTGGGTTTCCCGTAGGATTTTGCCTTCATAAGGTATTTTCCCAGATCCGAATCCATTCAAAAAGCCTTTAAAATCAAGGAATAGCAAACCGATTCCATTTGGTACGTTACTTGCTGTAAAAAAGAAGTGCAAGTGCAAAGGGACTCGTAGGTTGCCTTCCCCCTAGAACTTCACACACTGGAGTAGCGAAGTATGAGAATGGTCTTGATCTGGTTGGGTATGATATTGTTTTCTTGGTGTTTTGCAATCTGGGCCGCCTATGGAGCCGTACAAATTTACTGTGCGTTGTGTGGATAGTTGGCCTTGCCTTTCAAGTTTTCCGCTCATGTTCCGATAAGACCAGAGAGGAATAACACTCCTCCTTTCCTTCATGGGGGCGGACATGCAGTGGGAGCGTGTTCCGCCCCTTCCTTTTATCCCCTGTCCCCAGGCTTTGCATCCCTCAAGTTTTTTTCTTCACGTGCCGATAACACTTCCATGGCCGGGAGGGCCTCCACCTTCCAAAACAACCATCTAACGGGGAACAGCTTAATATATACATTAACCTACCTTGAGGAGGCCCCCGGCCTTTTTTATTCCAAGATGGAAAACCTAGTCCTCTAATCCCATGAACCTGGAGATTTCTTCACTAAAGGGAGATACTGCAATGTCCAACGTGACTGACATTAAAAAGGACTTTCAAATGTGTCCCTTATAATTTCATTATCGTAATTGAAACGGTCGATTTCATGGGAGTTCGTTCATTCTGGTGGTTTTGCCAGCCAGCAATATATATTGGTAATTCAAGCTGTTACATGTCGTGGGCAGTCGCGGCGCCATAGTCAAGAAAGCCTGGCACGGGTCTTGCTCTCCTTGCTTCGCAAACGGTTCGGATTGATGGCGTGAAGCATCAATAAGCGGATAAAAAGGAGGGATAGAAAATGCCCTACGAGCTTTGCACCACATACGATGAAAATCAAGGAAAGGAGAGAGCCCTTAACACATGGCCGCGTCTTTCGAGGTTCTTCACTGACGTCGACATGGCCCTTGATTGGATAACGGAAAGGCTCGACAGGAAGTTCGTCTCGGCCATGGAACGTTGCGTCAACGAAGATCCGAACAGACACAGAGAAGTGAAGCTTCTTAAGCGCACGGTTTTGGTGCTTGTGTGCGTGGGGCTCGGGATCACGGCCGTCTCTATCAAATTCGCAGTAGAGGCTCAGGCAGTCTATGCGGTCTTTGGCTAAACTTGGCCAGAGATTCGCGCAACAGTCGCAGGAGATTGATAGAGACAATGACGACGGATGTTCGACATAACCTTCTCAAAATGGGCTTGGGCAGGAGTTTATCGATGACATTTTGCAAATACTATGGAACATTCATTTGCAGTTGGATAAACTGGTTTGCTATCTACACTGTCCATATCCATCGAAACGCTAACTTTCTGGGAATTACAACCCCCTTCTAATGCTGTCTCAATTGCCACGTAGCGCCAATGCCGATCCGATGAATGAACACGGATTCCTCAACTCTCTTCACAACCCGTCAGACGAGACTCAGGCGCTGAAAAGGGCTCTTGTGGATTTGGGATTGCTCGTGTTTTCCTGTCTTTTTGGAATCTGCCTGTTGTTCTGTGCCATGTCAGGAGCGACACAATTGTGTTTTCATCTTTTCGGATAATCTCGGCGTCAATTTCATCGCACACACCGTGATTCGGGCGTTGTTTTTGCTAAGATCTATTGGATCAATCTTGACTCACATTGAAATGTATGCCAATTAACAGAAAAATAGAAGCAATAAGAGCTTCAAGGACCTTTTTCCGCAGCAGATGCGAATTTCTAACGAACTAAATGAGCAATATACTTATCATTGAGGAAAGCCAAAATTGGATGACCTTGCTTTCAAGGGCTTTTTCCCCTCCTCACAAGCTCAGCTACTGGCCCGATGGAACGGATGTTTCCGGGAAACTGGGACAGGAACATAGCGACGCGATTATTCTGGACCTCCAGATCGAGCAAGAAAACCCTTTTGCCCTCCTGGGCCGACTGAAGTCAGCAGCTCCCCACACTCCAGTCATTGTTACAAGCGAAAGTGAAAATGCGGAATTGATTGTAAGGGCAGTCAAAGAGGGAGCCTTTGAGTTTATTCCCAAGCCCTACTCGCAGGAGAGAATCAAGCTGGTGCTGGAACAAGCACTTGAAAACCGTAGCCTGAAAAATGAAATTGATTATCTGAGACGCGAGCAAGATGTCATTTACAGTTTTGATCGGATCATTGCGCGTAGTACGGCCATGAAGCAGGTAGTATCTACGCTGAAAAAATTTTCTGAGACTGACGCAACCATATTGGTTACAGGAGAAACAGGCACAGGAAAGAGTTTTCTTTCCGGAGCAATCCATTTCAACAGTCACAGACGAAAAAAGCCCTTCATAAAGATCAACTGCACCAATATTCCGGAAACTTTGCTTGAAAGCGAGTTGTTCGGCCACGAAAAAGGGTCATTTACAGGCGCCAACAAGACTCGCGTTGGGAGATTTGAACAGGCAAATGGCGGGACCGCGTTTCTGGATGAAATCGGTGAAACGAGTTTAGATCTTCAGGCAAAGCTGTTGCGCGTGTTAGACGAGAAATCCTTTGAGCGTGTTGGAGGAAACCG
>JADFWI010000209.1 GCA_015222985.1 Pseudomonadota bacterium
CTTAACATGAAGGCAGATTCCCAACTCAATCTCTATGAGGGAAACCCTCATACGCTTCTTGTCTGTGTGTATCAACTCAGAGACCCGAATGCTTTTAATCAACTTACGGAAGACGAAGACGGGCTCTACAAGCTGTTGGAATGTAGCCGTTTTGATTCCAGTGTGGCCGGCTCCAAACGCTTGATCATTCATCCCGGACAAGACTTGACCACTGCCCTGGACCGTGCTGAGGGGGCGAGATACGTGGCCGTTGTGGCGGGTTACTTTCTGATCGAGAAAGAAGGGATGGTCCGGCTTTACGATGTTCCATGGTATGTGGAGAAAAAGGGCTTTATAAAGCGAACCAAGGTTGCAAAACCAGGTCCACTGAATATCGATCTCGTGTTGGGCTCGGAACAGATTCAGAAATTCGGGGGAAAGTAAAAATATGGAGAGACCTCTTTTTTGGCATCAAGGCCTTTTTTTGCAACCCCAGCATTTTCAACTGAAAGATGTCCATTTTCAGTCATTGCTCACACCCTTTCACACCTTCCTTCAACCCCATTTTTGGGGTGCCGGGGACCTTGAGATCCAGAAAGCCGCCCTGGGGACCCGGTCGTTTGGTCTTATGAGGGGTGAATTCCTATTTCCGGACATGACTTATGTGGTTTTCCCCGGAAATGCGGTTGTCGAGGCCCGTTCTTTTGACGAGGCTTGGGTGGAAGGGGGAAAACCCTTTACCGTCTTTGTGGGTCTGAGAAAATGGAATGACGTTGGGGACAATGTCACGGTTGTCTCGAAGCTTGAGAACCTTTCGGATGTGACCACCAGGTTTGTGACAACTGCTGACCCGGAAGAGGCTCAGGATCTACATCAAGGCGGCCCGCCCGCTCAAGTGAAGAGACTCAGCTTTGCCCTGAAGATATTCTGGGAGACAGAAAGGGATCAGCTTGGAGATTATGTCCTTATTCCTGTGGCTCAACTGGAAAGGGTGGGCGAAGAGATAACCCTTTCGGAAAGTTTTGTCCCTCCTTGCCTTACCATTTCCAGTTCAGAACCTCTCTCCAAGCTTGTTAATGAGATCAGAGACCAGATAGCGGCTCGCGGTCGCCACTTGGAATCCTACAAACGTGAAAGGGGCATTCATACGGCCGAGTTCGGGGCTAGAGACATGGTTTTCCTCTTGGCCCTGAGGTCACTGAACCGCTATATCCCCATTCTTTTTCATCTAACGGAATCACAACAAGTTCATCCGTGGACTGCATACGGTGCCTTGAGGCAGTTGATAGGAGAGCTCTCTTCTTTTTCAGAAGGGGTCAATGTCATGGGAGAAATCGAAGATGGAACCCGTCTTGTTCCCGGCTATGACCACAGAGCCTTGTGGGAATGTTTCTCCGCTGCCCAGAGTCTGGTCACACAACTCCTGGATGAGATTACTGCCGGGCCGGAATATGTGATGCAGCTTGTATATGATGGTACGTATTTTGCGACCGAGCTGTCTCCTGCGGTCTTTGAAGGACGAAATCGTTTCTACCTGGTTTTTGAAACCGAAGAGGATCCACAGGTCGTTCTTCAATCCCTGGAAACCATTGCCAAGTTAGGTTCAAGGGAGTCTTTGCCCATTCTTATTGCGCGTGCGCTTCCGGGGATAAAGCTGGAGCACCTTCCAGTGCCGCCGCAGGAATTGCCCCGTCGCGCCCATTCTGTCTATTTTCAGATTGACCATCATGGCGATCAGTGGGCAAATGTGCAAAAGGCTTACAATATCGCTTTGTACTGGGATGCGGCCCCGGAAGATTTAAAGGTAGAATTGATGATTGTAGGGAGATCTTAGACATGCGCTTGACTGACTGTTTTATGGAACTTGTCGCCTATGTGGCCTATTTTTTAAAGGCAGTGGCCACAAAGCAACCACCGTTTGATCAAGTTAAGGCAGATGTGCAGCGCCTGATGTCCGAGAGTGAGGGCCGCCTGAGGGAGGCATCATTCTCCCAGGAGGAATACGACCTGGCACGCTTTGCCATTTGTGCCTGGGTTGATGAGGCGATTCTGAGTTCTTCGTGGAACGAGAAGGGCCGGTGGCAGGGAGAACAACTCCAGCGCCTTTATTATCAGACGACGGATGCAGGCGAGATCTTTTTTGATCGCTTAAATGCCCTTGGCCCGCATCAGAGGGATGTGAGGGAAGTCTATTATCTATGTCTGGCTATGGGTTTTATGGGGCGGTATTGCAATGAAGGAGACGAATATCTCCTGGAGCAGTTAAAGACGTCGAATTTAAAGCTGCTCACGGGGAGCTCTGTGGGGCTCCCTTCACTTGACCGCACAGATCTCTTCCCAGAAGCCTATCCTGTAGATTCGGGTGAGGTTGTTCCACAGAAAGCCAAGGTTCGCTTTTCAGCCTTTACGTTTATGTGTCTCGGAGCCCCTGTGCTCCTTTACGGGGCGTTGTTTTTGATTTACCGGTTTATCTTGAGTAATGTTGGGGAGACTATCTTGAAGGGTTAGGAATTCAGAACATGAAGCAGATCCTTTTGAAGATTCTTAAATGGTTTCTGATTGTAGCCGCAGTTTTGCTGGGCGTTGTTCTCGTTTTCGGGATCGTGCTGAGCCTGGATTGGCCCTGGTGGGTCGGTTTCTTTGTCCTGCTGGGTCTGCTGGGCGTGGGGCTCAGTTTGATTTTTTTCAGAAAAATATGGCTTAGGCGCCGGGAACAGGATTTTGTTCAAGAGATCATTGCGCAAGATGACTCCTACTTAAAGGGCCTGGGAGACAAAGAAAGGGGGCAGTCAAAGGAGCTTCAAGATCGCTGGAAAGAGGCCATGGATGCCTTGAGGCATTCTCACCTCAGGAAGTACGGAAACCCTCTTTATGTGCTTCCCTGGTATATGGTTGTGGGAGAGAGCGGTTCGGGCAAGACTACGGCCATTACAAGCGCTCGGCTTTCTTCCCCCTTTGCAGAGGTGAAACGGACATCGGGCATTTCCGGAACAAGGAATTGTGATTGGTGGTTTTTTGAGCAGGCCATTCTGATTGATACGGCAGGCAGGTATGCCATTCCTGTGGACGAAGGCCGTGACAAGGACGAATGGCAGAAGTTCCTCAGTCTTCTGGTAAAATATCGAAAAAAAGAACCCTTAAATGGTCTTGTTGTAACTGTTGCGGCCAATAAATTACTCGAATCCGGGTCCGAAGCACTGCAAGAAGATGGGCGAAGCATACGCCGTCGTATTGATGAGCTCATGCGGGTTCTGGGAGCCAGGTTTCCGGTATACGTCCTTGTGACCAAATGCGACCTGGTTCAAGGGATGACCCAATTTTGTGATCAACTGCCGGACAAAGGCCTTGATCAGGCCATGGGGCTGATCAATCATGACCTGTCCAAAGATGTTGCCGCCTTCCACGACCGTGCTATCAATTCTATCGGGGATCGTTTAAGAGATCTTAGACTCCTACTTTTCCACAAGTCAGACACCAGGGGTGTTGATCCGAGTTTGCTCCTTTTCCCTGAAGAGTTTGAACGGTTAAAGGCAGGCCTCAAGGCTTTTGTCGATGGAGCTTTTCAGGAGAACCCATACCAGGAGACCCCCATCTTGAGAGGGCTGTTTTTCAGCAGTGGCCGCCAGGAGGGGAGCCCGTATTCTCATTTTTTGAGCGCCCTGGGCCTTATCCAGGAAAGAGAGGTTCTGCCGGGAACAAATAAGGGATTGTTCCTCCACGACTTTTTCGGACGAATACTGCCAAAGGACAGACGTCTGTTCGCCCCGACTCAGAGGGCTATTGAATGGAGTAAATTGACGAGAAATCTTGGTCTGACTTCATGGGTTGCTGTGGCAGTTGCAATTTGCGGCCTCCTGAGTTTTTCCTTTGTCAAGAATCTGAGAACCCTAAGGGAGGTGTCGCGAGAGTTTACAAAGCCCCCAGTGCTACAGGGGGAAGTCGTGTCGGATGTGATTATCATGGATCACTTTCGGCAAGCTATTTTCAAAGTAGAAGAACAGAACAGGAACTGGTGGATTCCAAGGTTCGGGTTGAATGAAAGCAGAGACGTAGAGGTTAGGCTGAAAGAGAAATACTGTGACCAGTTAAAAGGAAGCTTTTTGGTGCCTTTTGACAAGGAGATGGCCAAGGCTATGGCCTACTTTTCGGACCATACTCCCGACCGGGTCCTTGGTGACCATGTGGCGTACTTGGCGCGGCGCATCAATCTCTTGAGAGTAAGGCTTCAAGAGGAATCGCCGGGGTTGCTATACGCTATGCCTCAACCTTCTTACGCTCCGATTCTATCGAAGACAGACCAGATACTTGTGCCAGAAATTGAAGAAAAATTTGCCGACCTATATTTGAGTTATTTGGAGTGGCGATCGAATGAATCTGGTCTCAACCAGGAGATGAATGAGTTGCAGACATGGTTGAAACATGTCCTGACCCTGAAGGGGACCAACCTGAATTGGATCGTAACATGGGTTAACGGAGATGAATCCCTTTCATATGTACGTCTGGAAGATTTCTGGCGAGGGAGCTTGCAAGCTTCAAAGGAAACAACTGTTGCGTCTGCCTTTACACTTGAAGGCAAAGCAAAGACCGATTCATTTCTAAAAGAAATAGAATCTGCTCTTGTGGATCCTCTGATCGTTGCAAGCAAGAAACTGGAGTTTCAAGGGTGGTATCGGAAGGCTTATTTAAATGCCTGGTACGAGTTTGGGAGTGGCTTTCCAGAAGGCGCCCAGAGGCTTCAGAGCAGGGAGGAGCGACAGCAGGCAGCAGCCAGAATGGGCACTGATAAGGGGCCGTATTTCGCGCTCCTGGACAGAATGACCACGGAGTTGGAACCTCTGTTAGAGGAAAAGGATTTGCCTTCCTGGGTTGATCTGGTTTATGAATTTAGAACCACCAAGATCAAAGCGGCTCAAGAGGCTGCCTTTAAAGAAAAAGGGGCTCTGGTAAAAGCAACAAAGAAAGGTAAAGCCCTTATTGCGAAGTTGGAAAGAAAGATAAGCAAACTGGACACCGGAAAGACTTTCGAATCTGAGTTGATGGCAGCCAAGGCCTTTGGAGAATATCAAGGAGCCTTGTCTGAGATTACCCCGGCCTCTGCTTCCAGGGCCGTGGCATTCCAGATGGCAGCCCAGGCATACAATGAAGATACGGCCACCGGCAAATCGCCTTTTCTTGTTGCCCAAAGTGGCATTAACAAACTCAAGGCTTATATGTTGAGCGGCAAGTCTGCCCAGAAGATGTTTTGGGGGCTCGTGAGCGGGCCACTCGACTATCTTTGGTATTTCGTGCGCATGGAAACGGCTTGTCATCTCCAGGACCTCTGGGAAAAAGAGGTCCTGGTGGAACTTCAAGGGGTTTCTGATCAGAAGTCGGTGAATCAACTACTCCTGGGCGAGGGGGGGTATGCCACGAAGTTTGTTAAAGGGCC
>JADFWI010000210.1 GCA_015222985.1 Pseudomonadota bacterium
CCCAATACGATTCAGAGCGAACTCAACGCCCTGGCGGATCGTGTCTATGACCGGTCCAGTGACAGGATGAAGGCGCTGATCAGATAAGGGGCCTTATGAACATCCTTGGCATCTCAGCTTACTATCATGATAGCGCTGCCTGCCTGATCCGGGACGGAAAAATCGCCGGCGCTGCGCAAGAGGAGCGCTTTACGCGAGTGAAGCACGACAGCCGTTTTCCGGAATTGGCCACCAAAGCCTGCCTGGAGAAGGGCGGCATCACGGCGGAGAATATCGATTATGTGGCCTTTTATGAGAAGCCGTTCATAAAATTCGAGCGCCTCCTTGAGACCTATACGGCTTATGCGCCTGCGGGGCTCAGGTCCTTTGTCAAGGCCATGCCCCTTTGGATAAAGCAGAAGCTCTGGATTCCGGATCTCATAAGAAAGAAGCTCGGGTACGAAGGCCCTATCATATTTCCCGAACACCACGAATCCCATGCGGCCAGCGCCTTTTTCCCTTCACCCTTTCAGCTGGCCGCTTTTCTGACACTGGACGGGGTGGGGGAATGGACTTCGACGAGTTTTGGCACTGGCAGGGACAATCGCCTGGAGATCGACTATGAGATCTGCTTCCCTCATTCGTTAGGTCTCCTGTACTCGGCCTTTACCTATTACACGGGCTTCAAAGTCAACTCCGGTGAATACAAGCTGATGGGCCTGGCCCCTTACGGAGAACCTAAGTACGTTGATTTGATCCTGGAGCATCTCATCGATTTGAAGGAAGATGGTTCATACAAGCTGAATATGCGCTATTTCAACTACTGCTCGGGTCTCACCATGACCAATCATCGATTCCACAGGCTTTTTGGAGGGCCGCCCAGGGAACCGGAATCGAAACTGAGTCAGAAGGAGATGGACATTGCCCGATCCATCCAGGTGGTTACCGAGGAGGTGGTCTTAAGGGCCGCTCGCCACGTGCACAGGATGACAGGCGAATCGTGTCTGTGCCTGGCTGGTGGTGTGGCCCTGAACTGTGTGGCCAATGGTCGCATCCTTCGAGAAGGACCCTTTGAAAAGATTTGGATCCAGCCGGCGGCCGGGGATGCCGGAGGCGCCCTGGGGGCGGCCCTTTTTGTCTGGCACCAGTACCTGGGGAATGAGCGAAAGGCCGATAACGTATGGGACTCGCAGCAGGGATCTTATTGTGGCCCAAGTTATGACAACGGTTATGTAGAGGCCTTTCTGGACGGCCACCAGATTCCTTACGCGCGCCTTTCGGATGAGGAGATTCCGGATAGGGTCTCCGATCTCATTGTTCAGGAAAAGGTGATCGGATGGTTTCACGGGCCAATGGAGTTTGGCCCCAGGGCTCTTGGGTCCCGGAGTATCATTGGGGACGCACGGTCGCCCGAAATGCAGTCGACTATGAATCTCAAGATAAAATTCCGGGAGAGTTTTCGGCCTTTTGCGCCCTCGGTGCTGGCCGAATATGCAGACGAGTGGTTCGGGCTGACACCCGGCGGAAGAGAGCAGGTCTCTTCGCCATATATGCTCTTGGTCGCCCCGGTGAAAGCGGAAAGACGGGTAAGCGTTTCAGCCCAAGAGGAGACCCTTGAGGGTATTGAAAAGTTAAAGACGTGTCGTTCTGAAGCGCCTGCTGTCACTCACGTTGATTACAGCGCCAGGATACAGACAGTGCATGAAGAGACGAACCCCGGGTATCATGCCGTGATCAAGCGCTTCTATGAAAAGACAGGTTGCCCGCTCATCGTGAATACTTCTTTCAATGTGAGAGGGGAGCCCATCGTGTGCACGCCTGAGGACGCGTACCGCTGTTTCATGCGGACCGAAATGGACTATCTGATGATGGAAAACTGTCTCCTTGACAAGAGGGCACAGCCTGTCTGGCACGAGGAAGAGGATTGGAAAAAGACCTTTGAGTTGGACTAAAGGTTAAAGGCTGAAGGCTGAAGGATCAAAGCTGAAGGCTCAGATCTTCTGGGAGAGTATGGCTACGAAGCGTTTGATGGGGTGTCTGAATTTTACCCTGGGATCGTAGGTATCCTCAGGACTACCGAA
>JADFWI010000211.1 GCA_015222985.1 Pseudomonadota bacterium
ATCATGACTGTCATGCTGTTGGCCGCGAACACCTCTAAGGCAGTTGCCAGGGCCGGTTCGGAAAGGGCGTGAGTGTCCATGCCTATGAAAAGGGGCCCGGTGATATTTCTAGATTGTCTGTATTCGCAAATAGCCTGGCAAATGGCCAGAACATGCTCCTCATTGAAACTCTTCATAAACGAGGAACCCCTGTGCCCGGACGTGCCAAAGGCGACCTTCTGGGCCGGATCCGAAACGTCCGGTTTATGGGTGTAATACGAACTGACGAGTCTTGAAATGTTGACAAGAAGGGTTCGTGGCGCCGGTTTTCCGGCCAGTTCGTGCAGGGCCATATTATGCCTCCAAAGAATTGTTGGTTTTCAATGAAGTCTAATAGAGATGATGCCGAAAAGGCAAGCAAAACGTGGCTGAATTATCGATGCCATGGCACGTTTTTTGCGGAAAGAGAACATGACTCCAACTAGGCCAAGCCGGAACAAAGAAAGCTCTGATGTGTAGGGAGTAAGGGTGGACCAGGTTTTTATTCAAGAAGATCATGTTGAGATAGACACTGAGAATCGCGAGAGAACCAAACAAGCCATGCGGATTTTGGTTGTGGATGATGATAGAATTGCGCTGCGTTTAGTATCGCGAATTCTTCAGAATTTCGGTCATGACGTGATAACTGCCTCTGATGGGACACAGGCGTGGAATATCTTGCAGGAAGAACCGGTTAATTTTGTTATCACGGACTGGATGATGCCGGGCATGGATGGGCTTGAGCTGTGCAGGCGCATCCGCTCAGGCAACCTGGCTGGCTATGTCTACGTCATACTGCTCACAGCAAAGGGGGGAAGCAGTGAAGTCCTTCAGGCAATGCAGGCTGGAGTTGATGATTTTGTAGTCAAATCCTTTGACAAGCGTGAGCTCAGTGCCCGCATCAGGGCCGGGGAAAGGATTTTAAAGCTCCAAAAAGATCTGGAAGAACGCAATAAAAAGCTAAGCGAGTCCAACAGAAAACTGAGTGAAGCCTATTCAGTGATCAAAAAGGACCTTGAGGCTGGGGCAAAGATCCAGTCAAGTCTTCTACCACAGTCAGCTTCAATCATTTGCGGAGTTCAATTTGACTGGATATTCCTGCCATCCGCTTTTGTCGCTGGTGACATTTTCAATTACTTCAGGCTGGACGAAAATCATGTCGGTTTCTATCTGCTTGATGTGGCAGGCCATGGGATACCGGCTGCCATGCTGTCTGTTACTCTGAGCAAAGTCCTTTCCCCGACAAATCATCAGGAATGTCTATTGAAACAGTTTATGCCAGTGCCGGAACCTCCCTATTACAAGATAATAACGCCTGCCATGGCAGTTCGATCCCTGAACGAACGTTTTCAAGCTGACGACGATACTATGCAATACTTCACGATGCTCTACGGGATCATTGATACGAGAAACGGTGAAACACTGGTGACCCAGGCCGGGCACCCTCCTCCGATATTATTGAAAAAGGGGACAACTGCCGGTCTCATAGGAACAGGTGGATATCCGGTTGGCATGCTGCCTGATCTTGGCTACGATGAAGAGGAAATTCATTTGGACAGAGGAGACCGGTTTATTTTTTATTCTGACGGAATTACTGAGTGTGCCAATAATGAAGGGGGGGAGTTCTCAGTGGAACGCCTGATGGAGATATTAGAAAAGGGGCGGGACCTTGCTTTGCGAGAACTGATGGTAAGTATTGAGGAGAGTCTGAGGCTGTGGAAGGGAGACAGTGAGTTCGAAGATGATATGACTCTTCTTGCTATCGAAATTGTCTGAGAAGAAGATGCAGATAGAAGATAGAAAAGAAAGATACAAAAGGATCAAGCTCGTTATAGCCAGCAATCTGGAAGATGTGTCTCTTATCGGCATTGTAATTAACAAACTATGCTCTTCGATTCCTCTTTCGGATACTGATTCCTATCAGATTGAACTCTGTGTGGTCGAAGCCGTAAATAACAGCATCGAGCATGCATACGGAAACGAGAAAGGACACGAGGTGGAGGTTATTTTTACCCTTTATCCGGACAGACTTATTGTTGATGTTTGTGACACTGGAAAGCCTATGGATCAGGAATGCATGGAGCAAAAGGACGTTTCACCCCTGGAAATTGACTCCAATGACCTTGACAACATAGCAGAACAAGGAAGGGGCCTTCCTATCATCAAGGCGATTATGGATAGCATGACATACAAGACGCAGAGCGGTAAGAACTGCCTTACTCTGAAAAAAAACATATGGTCCTGAAATCATTCCAAAGGAGGCCGAGATGCAGGTTGAAGACAGAAAAGAAGGAGATGTTCTGGTAGTCAAAGTGCTCAACAAAAGACTGGATGCCCAAGCTGCGAACGACTTTAAGGAGAAAATGACAGAATATATTAATAATGGCAGTCCGTTAATCGTATTGAATATGTCTGACGTCGATTTCGTTGACAGCAGCGGCCTGGGAGCAATGGTTTCAGTCCTTAAATTGTCGGGAGGAGATGGCCAACTCGCCGTTTGTGGCACAACAGAACGAGTTGCGAGGATGTTTAAGTTAACCAGAATGAATAAGGTGTTCAGTATGTTTGAAGAGGAAAGTGAAGCTATTGATGCCTTGTCACAGTAGCGGGGTTCAAGGTAACCCTGAACGCTGAACCTGTGAACGCCTACATATAAGCAAACCTCAGTGGCCTCAGTGTCTGGGTTGACTGCTACGTCAGAGGTCTGCCAAAGGAGAGTGAAAGTGAAAAAGGGAAAGGTCAAGGATTCGACAAATGGGTTGCGAGATTTCCAGAATTCAGTGCGTCACCATGTAAGATATTCAGGCGGAAAGGCCTTGGATCAGGCTTCAAAGGGCGACCTCTACGAGGCAGTTGCCCTTGCGGTCAGGGATCGGTTGATTGACGGTATGTTGGAGACAGATGAACGGTACAAGAGACAAGATGCCAAGAGACTGTACTATTTGTCTCTGGAATTTCTTATGGGCAGGGCCCTCGGGAATAATCTATACAACCTTGGGGTTTTTGATCTGGCCAAAGATGCTTTAACGGATATGGGTGTTGACATAGAAGAAGTGAGGGATAGCGAGATCGATGCAGCCCTTGGAAACGGCGGACTGGGCAGGCTGGCAGCATGTTTTCTCGATTCCATGGCAACCCTTGGGATGCCCGGCTATGGCTATGGCATAAATTATGAGTTCGGTCTTTTCAGACAGGAGATTGATAACGGTTGCCAGAAAGAAAAGCCGGATCATTGGCATAGTGAAGAGACGCCGTGGCTAATACAAAGGCGCTCTGAAGCCTGCATTGTTCCAGTTTACGGCAGGATAGAGCATTATCAGGATAAGTCCGGAAACGATAATCCAATGTGGATGGACTGGAAGATACTAATAGGTGTGCCTCACGATATGCCTGTTGCCGGCTATGGCGGAAATACCGTCAATTACCTGAGGCTTTTTTCTGCAAGGTCTTCGGATGAATTTGATATGCAGATATTCAATGAAGGAGATTACTTCAAGGCGGTTCAACAGAAAATGTCTTCAGAAACCATATCTAAAGTCCTCTATCCGTCGGATTCTGTTGAGGCCGGCAAGGAGCTTCGCCTGGTTCAGGAATATTTTCTTGTAGCCTGCTCCGTAAGGGACATTATCAGAAGATATCTTGCAAATCATGACACACTCGAGGCCTTTGCAGACAAAGTCGCCATTCAGTTAAACGACACTCATCCAGCCCTTGCAGTGGCTGAGCTGATGCGCACCCTGATTGATGAGCATGACATGGAGTGGGAAGGGGCGTGGGAGATCACAAAGGCCACCCTTGGTTATACCAACCATACGCTACTTCCAGAGGCGTTGGAGAAATGGCCTGTCCCGTTGCTCGAGCATGTACTGCCCAGGCACCTTCAGATAATATACGAGATAAACCGTCGATTTCTACAACAAGTCTCTGCTCGCTGGCCTGATGATGGCGATAG
Organism: Pseudomonadota bacterium; assembly: GCA_015222985.1. Taxonomy (GTDB): domain Bacteria; phylum Desulfobacterota; class Desulfobacteria; order Desulfobacterales. The sequence continues at coordinate 3,971 of JADFWI010000211.1, forward strand.
GCTGGCGCGAATGTCCATCATTGAGGAGGGTGAGCCCAAACAGGTCCGCATGGCGTATCTTTCCATAGTTGGCAGCCATTCGGTAAATGGTGTGGCAGAACTTCATTCTGAACTCGTGAAAACCACTCTGATTCCCGATTTTTACCAACTGTGGCCAGAGAGGTTCAACAATAAGACAAATGGTGTGACGCAGCGCCGCTGGTTATTGAAGTCAAATCCTCTGCTGTCTGAGCTTATTACAGAGACAATTGGCGATGCCTGGATTACGGATTTAGACAGGGTGAGGCAACTGGAAGAATATGCCGATGATGAAGCATTTAAGAAACAATTTCTTGAGATCAAGCGGGCCAACAAAGAAAGATTGGCGCAAATAATCCTTGATACAGCAAGGGTAGAGGTGAATCCCGATACGCTCTTTGACACACAGATCAAAAGGCTTCATGAATACAAGCGCCAGCTTCTAAATGTCATGTACATTATTCATCAATATATGAGTCTAATAGAAGACCAAAAGCAGTTAACGGCGCCCAAGACATATATATTTGCAGGCAAAGCAGCGCCAGGGTATTTCATGGCAAAATTGATTATAAGGCTCATATGCAGCGTGGGTGAGGTTATTAACCGAGACCCCAGAGTTAACGGACAAATGAAGGTGGTGCTTGTTCCTGACTACAGGGTGTCCCTTGCAGAAGCGATCATTCCCGCCGCTGATCTGAGCGAGCAGATATCCACTGCAGGCATGGAGGCATCGGGGACGGGCAACATGAAGCTTGCCATGAATGGGGCCCTGACAATAGGCACCCTGGATGGAGCAAACATAGAGATTTTAGAAGAAGTGGGAGATGAGAACATATACATATTTGGTCTCACGGTTGAACAGATTCAGGAAATGAGAAATGGAGGCGCCTATAATCCTTGGGATTACTACAATCAGAATCCTAACATAAAGCGGGTGATGGAAAGCATCGGTTCGGATATCTTCTGTCCCAACGAGACCGGCCTCTTTAAACCGATCTATGATAATATTCTCCATCAAGGAGACTATTATTTCCATCTTGCAGATTTTCAGTCTTATCTTGAAACACAAGAGATAGCATCTCGGGATTACAACGATCCGTCAGTGTGGGCAAAGAAGGTGATCTTGAACGTAGCTCGCATGGGCAAATTTTCTTCTGACCGGACAATTTCTGAGTATGCCAGAGAAATATGGGACCTCAGACCGGTGGTGTAGGAAGTTGCGGGTTGCGAGGGACGGGCTGGATTGTAAGAGGAGGTGAGAAAATGGGTCGGCTAGGGAAAAGAGGTGGCGAAGGGTTCCTGGAGGTTGTTGGTAAGGATTTCGAGATTTCCAGGGGCGGGCCGCTTCCCCTGGGCACCACCCTCAAACGGGGCGGGATCAACTTTGCAGTATTTTCAAAGCACGCCACCTCGGTCAGCCTGGTCCTGTTTACCCCAGGCAGCGATGAACCGATCGCCGAGTTTCCCCTCGATCCCCGCTACAACCGGACTGGATACACCTGGCACGCCTTGGTTCGAGGGCTTGACCCCGGCATCGAGTATGGCTACAGGGTCGACCGCCGGCCTAACGATGAACAACACATCCACAGGTTTGATGCCTCCAAGGTCTTGATCGACCCATACGCAAGGGCCCTCTCAGGAGGAGAGGTCTGGGGAGAGATCAGTAAGCCCAAACGCAAGGATTCATCCGATCCTGATGTCAAGACACGTCGCAGCCTGATAGTGGATGACGACTTTGACTGGGAATTTGATCAGCCACTGAATATTCCTCTTTCCGAAACCATCATTTACGAGCTTCACGTTCGTGGCCTAACCTGCCACCAATCCTCTGAGGTGGCCCATCCTGGGACCTTTGCGGGCCTAGTCGAAAAGATCCCTTACTTGAAAGATCTGGGGATCACGGCGGTGGAACTGCTGCCGGTAAATGAGTTCGAGGAGACCGAAACAGACAGGACAAATCCAGTGACCGGCGAGCGGCTTCTGAATTTCTGGGGCTACCATTCCATTTCCTTCTTTGCCCCTAAGGCTTCGTATGCTTCAAACAACAAGAATGGAGAACGGGTTAAAGAGTTCAAGGCCATGGTAAAGGCGATGCATGAAGCCGGCATTGAGGTCATCCTTGATGTGGTCTTCAATCATACAGCCGAGGGCGATGAGCGGGGCCCCACCATTTCCTACCGCGGCCTGGATAACAGCATCTATTACATGATCGTTCCTGGGGCCGGGGCCTACTGCAACTATTCTGGGTGTGGAAACACATTGAATTGCAATCACCCAGTAGTCCGCGATATGATTCTAGATTCGTTGCGTTACTGGGTAACGGAGATGCACGTAGACGGGTTCAGGTTTGACCTGGCCTCTATCCTGGGCAGGGGCCAGGACGGATCTGTGCTCGCCAACCCTCCGCTGTTGGAAAGGATCGCCGCCGACCCGGTGCTGGGCAACACCAAACTTATTGCTGAGGCATGGGACGCGGCAGGGCTTTATCAGGTCGGAACCTTTCCCGCCTGGGGCCGGTGGGCCGAATGGAACGGGAAGTTCAGAGACGATATCAGGAAATTCGTCAAAAGTGACCCCGGAATGGTCTCAGCCCTGGCCAGCCGGATGATGGGAAGCCCTGACATTTACCAGGGAAGCGGCCGTGCGCCCCAGCACAGCATCAACTTTGTCACCTGCCATGACGGCTTCACCCTGGCCGATCTTGTTTCATATAATGACAAACACAATGAGGCCAATGGCGAGGATGGAAGGGATGGGGCTAATGATAACCTGAGTTGGAATTGCGGGTGGGAAGGGCCCACGAGTGGCGCGTGCAGTATCGCCGACGCGCAGTGTTCCCAGGAAGAGGTGAACTCAATTCGTCGCCGCCAGGTGAAAAATTTCGCCGCCATCCTGCTGCTTTCCAGGGGGGTCCCAATGATCCTGGCCGGAGATGAGATGGGCAAGACCCAGCTTGGAAACAACAATACCTACTGTCAAGACAATGAAATAAGCTGGCTGGACTGGAACCTTTCGCATGAGAACTCCGGTTTGCTCCGATTCTTCAAGCTCCTGATAGAATTTCGAAAAAGCCATTCGGCTTTGAGGTACGGAAGCTTCGCCCGCCAGGAAGGAGGGGATGGTTTTCCCATCACCTGGCACGGAGTAAAGGCCGATCGGCCGGACTGGTCGTGGGAATCGAGGACACTGGCCGTGCAGATTTCAGAAAAAACTCCCGGGGCAAACCCGGAACTAACTGATATCTATATTGCGGCCAATGCCCACTGGGAATCACTCAGATTAGAACTCCCGAAGTTGAACGGGGGCAGGACATGGCTCCGTGTCATGGACACGATGCAGGAAAGTCCGCGAGACATCTTCGAGGAAGGCAAGGAATCTTGTCTTGATGATCAGGACGTGTATGAGATCGGTCCCCGTACTGTAGTGGTCTTGATCGGCAAATAGATGAGTGGCCACGTATTTATGGATATCGCCTTCCAGAAAAAGCCTTCATCCCCCAGGTTATTTAGGACTCACCCGAACAGTTCGTTACCTATTGAAATTCTTGACAACAATCTGCCTTGTTGATA
>JADFWI010000212.1 GCA_015222985.1 Pseudomonadota bacterium
GCCAGAAGCACCCCTTCGATAAAAGGATCCAGGTTACCATCTAACACATCGTTGACATTGCCCACCTCAAGCCCGATGCGATGGTCCTTAACCATCTGGTACGGATGAAGCGTATACGATCTGATCTGGCTTCCCCAGGCAATCTCTCCCTTTTTCTGGTAGTCCGCCTGCCTTTCCGCGGCTCTTTTCTCTTCCTCGCGTTCGTACAACCGGGATCTTAGAACCTTCATGGCAATTGCTCTGTTACGGTACTGGGAAGATTCCTGCTGGCACTGCACTACAATACCCGTTGGCAGATGGATGAGGCGAACGGCAGAACTGGTCTTGTTAACATGCTGGCCGCCGGCCCCGCTGGCGCGGAAGGTCTCAACGCGCAGATCATTTTCATCTATCTCAATGACTACTTCTTCATTGATCTCAGGATAGACCGAGACTGAAGCAAATGACGTATGTCTTTTTCTGTTGGTATCAAAGGGAGACAGGCGCACCAGTCGATGAATTCCAACCTCGCCTTTCAGATACCCGTAGGCATAGAGGCCGCTGGCAATAAACGTCACGCCCTTGATTCCAGCCTCTTCCCCGGGCTGAAAATCCACGATTGTCGCACCGTATTTCTTCCGTTCGGCCCACCGAACATACATGCGAAAAAGCATCTCAGCCCAGTCCTGGGCATCGGTTCCTCCTGCACCCGCGTTGATGGAAACAATGGCATTCTTCTCATCATCCTTGCCGTGGAGCATCCGGGCAAGCGCCATCTGGTCAACAGACTCTCTCACAGTCTCAACCGTTGCCGACACTTCCCCCATAGCCGTCTTGTCATCCTCTTCTAACGCCAGGTCCAGAAGAATTGCAGCATCTTCAAGTTCATGAAACAGCTTTTGCCAAGCAGTAACGACTTCAGACAAAGCTGTTCTCTCCTTCAGAATGTCCTTTGTTTTTTCCGGCGCATCCCAGAAGCCGTTTTTGGATATGATAGCTTCAATCTCACCAAGTCGTTCTTGTTTCTTATCTATGTCAAAGATAACCCCTGAGCTGATGTAGTCTGTTCTGGAGAGATTCGATTTCGCCTTGTAGTTCTAATGACATGATAATACCTCCTCGGATAAAACCGCTTCGCGATTTTATGAAATGCGGCCTCGCCGCTTCTGAATGAGAATTCCCATACAGGCTGCCAGACTAACCAAAACACAGCCTATTGCAAAAAAACTGCCATAACGCACATACACGGTCTTTTCGTCCATCATCGGCAGTAAGCGTGTTCGAACGGCCTCTTCGAACAACGGCGTTTGATCAATAACCCTGCCTACCGGATCGATGAAGGCGCTGATCCCTGTATTGGCTGCTCTGCCGACAGCTCGACGGGTCTCAACTGCCCGAAACACCACCATGGAAAGGTGCTGGTAAGGAGCGCTTGACGTGCCAAACCAGGCATCGTTTGTGATGTTGATCAGAAGTTGAGCGCCGTTTCGCACCATTGCCCGGGAAAGCTCGGCAAAAATGACCTCAAAACAGATCAACACGCCCAGCTTTTGACCATTTAAGGAAAGCACCTGACCCTCCTTGCCCGGCTTAAAATTCCCGACAGCTTCCACGATCTTTCCCAGGAACGGGAAGAACCTTTTCAGTGGCACGTATTCCCCATAGGGCACCAGGTGCACCTTGTCATATTTACCCAGGACGTCGCCAGTCGGACCAACCAAGTAGGCGCTGTTATGATAGCAAACCTCTTGTCCCTCTGTACGAAAAGAAGGGCTGCCCAGAACAAAACAGACCTTTGAGGCACGAACCAACTCCACGACCTGATTCGTAAGAGCTTCGTCATACAAGAAGTAAAATGGAAGAGCAGTTTCCGGCCAAACCATTAGATCGGGACGGCTTTCCAATACTCCAAGAGATAGCCTCTCGTAACGCTTCAGGGTTTCACCTTGAAACGACTCGACCCATTTCTTAGACTGGTCAATGTTGCCCTGAACCAGGGCCACAGCTCGTTTGGGCGCTGCTCCGGCAAGCCTTTCGACTTCTGCAATACGCCAATGGCCGTAAGAAATGAAACCGGTCATTACGACGCTCACGGCCAACACCGGCTTCCACGAAATGGTTCCTTTGTGACTGATTGCATCGCCTAATTCAAAGAGCGCGGCATTGACGGCCACGATTAGGGCTGACAATCCGTACACACCTAATATATCCGAAATCTGGATGAGTTGCAACCAGTTGTATTGCGAGTACCCCAGGTTTTCCCATGGAAAGCCTGACAGAAGGAAGGCCCTGACATATTCGAGCCCTGCCCACAAAAAGGGGGCCATCCACAGATACTTTGGCGAACGGCCTCTCAGTTGACTGGTAAGCAAAGCAAAAACTGCAGGATAGAGACTCAGGTACATGACAAACAAGAGCAGTATGCTCCAGCACACCACAACAGGCAACCGGCCATAGGTTTCCATGACCCCGGTAATCCAGTATAGGAGGGTCACATAGTGAGCCAGACCAGTGAAGAATCCCAGCTTGAAGCTCTCACGGGGAGACTTCGTTTTGATTGCACATAATAGGGGGACAAAAGCGATCCACGCCAAAAATCCCCAATCGATCTTCGGAAACGAGGCAGTGAGAAGCAGCCCTGAAGTTGCTGCCAGCATGGCATCGAACAGAGAGACGCCAAAAATTCGTTTTCTTCTGAGCAAAGTTGTCATATTCTAAATAGTACCTGAACGAAAAGCCGTGTTCAGGCGAATAAAAATCCTGGCCCAGAGGACCAGGCTTTGGTTATCCCCGGAGGGGATTTGCTTTGTTGGAAGTTCATTGAATTATTGAAATTACAAATATCAAATTACAAATACCAAACAATTTCCAATGAC
>JADFWI010000213.1 GCA_015222985.1 Pseudomonadota bacterium
ACCATGCACATTCCGGCCACTGAACAAAACTGGCGGCCGGAATGTGCCTGGTCGTGTGACATGTCGCCATCGCGGGGGCGGACATAAGCAGCGATACCGCCTGATTGACTTTAGGCGTGACAAGGTAGATGTCCCGGCAAAGGTGGCTACTATAGAATACGATCCGAATCGATCAGCCCGCATAGCGCTTCTTCATTATGTGGATGGAGAGAAACGCTATATTGTTGCCCCCCAGGATCTTAGAGTGGGAGATATGGTTGTCGCAAGCGAGACAGCAGATATTAAGCCCGGCAACGTGTTGCCCCTTCGACATATTCCCCTTGGCACGCAGATCCACAACGTGGAATTGCGTCCCGGAAAGGGGAGCCAGTTGGTTCGAAGCGCGGGCAACTACGCTCAGTTGATGGCCAAGGAAGGGCGGTATGCGCACGTAAAGCTCCCGTCGGGCGAGGTGCGCATGATTCTGATAGATTGCAAGGCAACCATAGGCCAAGTGGGTAATTCAGAACACGGGAACATCTCTTTGGGCAAGGCGGGAAGAAGGCGTTGGCTTGGCCGGAGACCAACGGTTCGGGGTGTGGCCATGAATCCCGTTGATCACCCCATGGGTGGTGGTGAAGGGAAGTCGTCTGGCGGACGTCATCCGTGCTCGCCTTGGGGGGTCCCAACAAAAGGTTTCAGAACCCGTAAGAAGAACAAAGTGAGTGATCGCTACATTGTAAAACGTCGGCACTAGCAATTCGTTTCTATTAACGAATAACAAAAATCATAACCACAAAATATTTTTCTTGAATACTATAGAAGCAGAGTATTAACGTTTCGAAATTTCTACAATAGGAAAAAACATGCCGCGTTCACTGAAGAAAGGCCCTTATATCGAGCCTAAATTGTTACGCAAAGTCCTGGTGGCACAGGAGAGTGGGAGCCGGAAGGTAATCAAGACATGGTCCAGGCGCTCGACTATTGTGCCTGAATTGGTTTCTCTGACGCTGGCCGTACATAATGGGAAGAAGTTCGTACCCGTCTTCATCTCAGAAGATATGGTGGGCCATAAACTGGGGGAGTTTGCGCCGACAAGGACTTTTTACGGACATGCCGGTGTTAGGAAGACACGCATAAAAGCTAAGAAGTGATGGACGGATTGAGAAATGGAAGTTAGGGCGGTAGCCAAGTACGTACGGATTTCTCCCACAAAGGTTCGGCGGGTGGCAATAGCCATCAAGGGCAAGCCTGTAGAGGACGCCCTGAATCTTTTGGGCTATATGCCACAGCGTTCAGCCAAGATTCTGGCAAAGGTGATTCGTTCGGCGGTGGCAAATGCTGACCAGAAGCCTGACATTGACGTGGATAGCCTGTCCGTTTCAAATATTGCCGTTAACCAGGGCCCAAGCTTGAAACGTTTCAGGCCTCGGGCCATGGGTCGAGCAACCAAAATTCTGAAACGCACCAGTCACGTTACGATTGTACTGGCCGAATAATGAGGCATTTGTGAGAAAGCGATTTTGCTCGCTGCGCGAGCAAAAGACATCTTGCAGACTTGTCAACAACAGCATACGGAGGAGGTCGGTTTGGGACAGAAAGTCAACCCGATAGGCTTTAGACTTGGGGTGATCAGGTCGTGGGATTCTCGCTGGTTTGCGGGAAAGGAGTATGCCTCATTTATCGAAGACGATTACAGAATTCGGGAATTTCTAAAGAAAAAACTTTACCATGCCGGCATATCGAAGATCGAAATTGAAAGGTGGGCTAAGCGCATTAGGTTGCGAATATACGCGGCCCGCCCCGGAATCGTCATAGGGAAGAAAGGCGCCGAGATCGAATTGCTGAAAAAGGAACTGGAGAAGATGGTTCCTCAAGAGGTGGCTATTGATATTCAGGAGGTGAGGAAGCCCGAAGTTGACGCTCAGCTTGTTGCGGAAAACGTTGGTTTGCAGATCGTACGCAGGGTAGCCTTTCGCCGGGCCATGAAGAGAAGTGTCGCCTCTGCCATGAGGTTTGGCGCAAAGGGCATCAAGGTTTGTTGCTCAGGTCGTCTGGGCGGCGCTGAGATGGCTCGGACTGAATGGTATAAGGAAGGCAGGATTCCTCTTCATACCTTGAGAGCTGATATTGACTATGGGTTCACTGAGGCCCGGACTACCTACGGTGTGATCGGGGTGAAAGTGTGGATATTTAATGGCGAGATCCTTGAACAAGAAAGGGCCACAGCGGTTTAGTGGAACTATGTCATGTTGAGTCCTAAGAAGGTTAAATACCGAAAACAACAAAAGGGCAGAATGAGAGGCATGGCCTATCGCGGGTCGGAGTTGACGTTTGGGGAATTTGGACTTCAAGCTCTTGAGTGCGCCAGTATTACCTCTCAGCAAATAGAGGCTGCCCGTATTGCCATGACACGCCATGTGAAACGTGGCGGGAAGATCTGGATCCGGGTTTTTCCGGACAAACCGTTTACGAAAAAGCCGGCTGAAACCAGAATGGGCAAAGGAAAGGGCTCCCCTGAGGGCTGGGTTGCAGTCGTAAAGCCAGGTCGGATTCTCTACGAGATGGAAGGAATTTCACTGGAGCTTGCAAAAGAGGCACTTCGGCTGGCTTCACATAAACTCCCGTTCAGAACACGCACAGTGGTGCGAGGGGAGCGTTGATGAAAGCAAGCGAGATCAGAGAGCTGGGTTCAGAGGAAATCCGCCAGAAATTGAGCGAGTTAACAGAAGAGCAATTTAATCTCAGGTTTCAGCACGCTACGGACCAGCTTGAAAACGCCATGAGGCTGCGTCATGTCAAGCACGATATCGCTCGCATGAAAACCGTTTTGAGGGAGTTGGAGCTGAGGCCTGCTCTTGGCTCGTAGTTCCCATGGGAGAGAGGTTTATTTTTTTGAAGCGGCGCAGCCGCGCTGTATAAAATCGCGAAGC
>JADFWI010000214.1 GCA_015222985.1 Pseudomonadota bacterium
CGTCTCTGACAGATGGATGAAATGTATGTACTTCTGCGATATTTCATTTTGCCATTTCAAGATGCAGAATTTATGAGACGGGGTACTAGCGAGCTACTACAATAGCCTCCGGAAACCCATCGGTTTGCAGCATTTTTTCGTATTCCCTGGCCTGATCCAGGGTTGTGCACCGTGCAACACGAACCCTGTAGAATGTCCCCTCCTTGCTCTCGTATGCAACAATATGGACGTCCTTGTACGCCGGAGCCAGTCTGTTTTTTATCTTTAGAGCGTTAGCCCTCTCTTTGAATGCGCCAACCTGAACCGCAAAATCCCCAACATAGTAATTGCCCGCCACATAAGTCCGTTTGCCATCGGCCTTTGCCGCGGTTTTTTTCGGTGTCCCCAATGCCACAATCTCCACAGGCGCTGTTCCCGGGCCCACCAAGCCGATCTTCTTGGCGGCGCCGTATGACAGGTCAATGATCCGGCCACGGACAAAGGGCCCCCGATCGTTTATTCTCACCACAAGTTTTTTCCCGTTCCTTAAGTTACGCACCTTCACATAAGTTCCAAAAGGCAGGGTTTTGTGCGCAGCCGTCACGGCATACATGTTATAAGTCTCGCCGGTGGCTGTCTTTCGGCCGTGGAACTTCTTCCCGTACCACGAAGCAATCCCCCGCTCTCGAAAACCACGAGCATGTTTTGCGGGCTGATACCATTGTTTGCCAATCTTGTACGGGGCGGGATAACCCGGAAGGGAAGGGGGTTCTTTTTCCGGCGTGGCACAGCCGAACAAGAAAAACAGGGAAATACATAATGCAAATGGGAGGGTATAGTGTTTAGGAAGAAAACTTGACGGCACAGTTCTTTCCTCAAGCGTGGAGCAATTCGGCAGCGATTTTATCTAACGTTTTCTTCTATGAAACGAACAGTAGCGCTTGTGGGGGTGCCGGGCCCGAAAATGGCCCTTATGCCGGCCTTCTTCAGACCTGGAATATCCTCTTCAGGGATGATTCCGCCACCAATGACCAAGATATCGCTCGCGCCGGCCTCCTCTAGAAGTTCCATGACCCTCGGAAAGAGGTAGTCGTGGGCGCCTGACAGCACGCTCATGGCAATAACATCCACACCTTCCTGGATGGCTGCATGGACGATCTGCTCAGGGGTCTGGCGCAAACCTGTGTAAATCACCTCCATGCCGGCATCACGCAAGGCATAGCAGATGACTTTGATGCCTCTATCATGACCATCCAGCCCTGGCTTTGCTGCCAGGACCCGAATCTTTTTCTTTGTCATCGGCTGACCCTCACCCCTCTATAACGTCGACACAGCCCTGTACTCTCCGAAAACCCCCCTCAGTATATCACAAATCTCCCCGAGGCTGGCATAGCATCTAACAGCCGCAATAATATGCGGCATCAAGTTATCGGTCCCCTGCGCACAGTTCTTGAGCTTTTCAAGGGCCGAAACCACGGCAGCACCGTCCCGCCGTGCCTTGACCTGATTAAGCTTGGTCACCTGAGACTCCCCGACAGCAGGATCCACACGCAGGAGGTTCCTGGGCGGCGCTTCCTCCTGTTGAAACTTGTTGAGCCCAACCACTACCTGGTCGCCAGACTCCACAGCCCGTTGATAGGCATAGGCGCTTTCCTGTATCTCTTTCTGGATGAATCCTTGTTCAATGGCTGCCACGGCCCCTCCATTTTCGTCAATTTGGTCAAGGTAGGCCTGCGCCCGCTGCTCAATCTCGTCAGTCAGCCTCTCGACAAGAAATGAGCCTCCCAGGGGGTCGACTGTATTGGCAACTCCAGATTCGTAAGCAACAACCTGTTGGGTTCTAAGGGCTATTTGAACGGCCTCTTCCGAAGGGAGTGAAAAGGCTTCATCCATGGAATTCGTATGAAGAGATTGGGTACCGCCAAGCACGGCAGAGAGGGCCTGGAGGGTTACCCTGATCACGTTGTTGTGCGGCTGCTGGGCCGTGAGTGTGCATCCGGCCGTCTGCGTATGAAAGCGGAGCATTAGAGACTTGGGTGATTTGGCGCCGAATCGCTCCTTCATGATCCGCGCCCACAAGCGCCGAGCCGCCCTGAACTTGGCGCTCTCTTCAAAAAAGTCCATGTGGGCATTAAAGAAAAAAGAAAGCCTCGGAGCAAAGTCATCCACCTTAAGGCCCGCCTGGAGGGCCGCCTCTACATAGGCGATACCGTTGGCCAGGGTAAAGGCCACCTCTTGCACGGCCGTGGACCCTGCCTCCCTGATGTGATATCCGCTGATGCTGATAGTATTCCATGTGGGAATGTGCTGGGAACAAAAGCTGAAGATATCCGTAATAACGCGCATGGAAGGCGTAGGTGGAAAGATGTAGGTCCCTCTTGCTGCATATTCCTTGAGGATGTCATTTTGGATGGTGCCCTTCAATCTCTCAGAGGGCACCCCCTGTTTGGCCGCTGTTTCCACGTACATTGCAAGCAGAACTGCAGCGGGCGCATTAATTGTCATCGAGGTGCTCACCCGGTCCAGCGGGATGCCGTCAAACAGGGTCTCCACGTCCATCAGAGAATCAATGGCTACGCCCACCTTGCCGACTTCACCTTGAGCCAGGGGATGATCCGAATCGTATCCAATCTGAGTTGGAAGGTCAAAGGCGATGCTCAGCCCTGTCTGTCCCTGCTCAAGCAGATACTTGTACCGCTTGTTCGACTCCTCTGCAGTGGCAAAACCGGCATACTGCCGCATTGTCCAGAATCGACCGCGGTACATAGTGGGCTGAACCCCCCGGGTGTAAGGATAACTCCCAGGAAATCCAAGGCCCTCCATGTAGTCTAAGTCAGATTCGGAAAGGGGTGTATAGAGACGCTCCAGCGGGATTTCCGAAAGGGTTTGAAAAGTCTCTTTGCGCTCAGGACGCTTAGCAACAAGCGCTGCCGTCTTCTCGGCCCAGCCGGCGGACGCCTCCTCAATCTCCTTCAGTTTCTTTGCATCATACATCGCACTAGCTCTGCATCTTACAAAGGCAAGTTGTCGTGTTTTTTGGGGGGCATGGAATCCTTCTTGTTCTTGAGAGACTCCAGCGCTCTGATCAATTTGGGACGCGTCTGCTCCGGCAAGATAATCTCATCGATAAATCCCCTTTCAGCCGCGCGATACGGACTGGCAAAAGTTCTGCGATATTCTTCGATCATTTCAGCTTCCCTTTGCGCTGGATCTTCTGCCCCGCTTATCTCCTTTTTGAACACGATGTTCACCGCCCCCTCCGGCCCCATCACGGCAATCTCCGCTGAAGGATAAGCATAATTGATATCTCCCCACAGGTGTTTGCTCGACATCACGATGTATGCCCCGCCATAAGCCTTGCGGGTGACCACAGTAATCTTGGGCACTACGGCCTCACAGTAAGCATAGATGAGCTTGGCGCCGTGTTTTATGATTCCGCCAAATTCCTGAGTTGTGCCAGGAAGAAACCCCGGCACGTCGCAAAATGTAACAAGTGGAATGTTAAAACAATCGCAGAATCGAACGAACCGGGCGCCCTTAATGGAGGCATTGATGTCCAGGCACCCTGCAAAGAAGGAGGGTTGGTTAGCCACTACGCCCACGGTCATACCATTTAAGCGGGCAAAGCCGATTATGATATTGGGCGCATACCTGAGCTGGACCTCAAAAAAGTAATGATTATCCATGACCGAGTGGATAATCTTGCGCATATCGTAAGGCTGTCTTGGATTATCCGGCACAATTTCCCGAAGCCCCATATCGATTCGGGTCGGGTCGTCGGCAGGCTCAACAGCAGGGGGATTCTCCCGGCAGTTCTGAGGCAGGAAGCTCAAGAGACCACGAACCATGTCAAGGACTTCCTGATCGTCTTTTCCCGCAAAATGTGCGACCCCGCTTGTTGTGTTATGTGTCAGGGCGCCGCCCAGTTTTTCAGCCGTAACCTCCTCGTGAGTGACTGTCTTTATGACCTGGGGACCTGTGATAAACATAAAGCTGGTGTTTTCAACCATAAAAATAAAGTCGGTCAGGGCCGGGGAGTAGACTGCACCTCCGGCACATGGTCCCATAATGACCGAGATCTGCGGAATAACCCCGCTTGACAGGACGTTTCGCATGAATATGTTCCCGTATCCGGCCAGACTGGAGACCCCTTCCTGGATGCGAGCGCCTCCTGAATCGTTTATGCCGATGAGCGGCGCGCCGTTTTTTCGCGCAAGGTCCATGACCTTACAGATCTTGTCACTTACTGCAAGGCTCAGGGAGCCGCCCAGTATGGTAAAGTCCTGGGCAAAAACATAGACCAACCGGCCGTTGATGCGGCCGTACCCTGTCACAACGCCGTCGCCGGGAAACCTCTTTTTGTCCAGACCAAAATCTGTGGCCTGGTGGAGAACAAATTTGTCGATCTCTTCAAAGCTGTCTTTGTCCAGAAGCCCGTATATCCGCTCCCGCGCTGTCCATTTCCCTTTCTTGTGCTGCGTGTCGATCCGGTCCTGGCCGCCACCCAGTTCGGCCTCCGCGTTCTTTTCAATCAACGCTTGAATCTTGTCTTCATTTGCCATGATATCTCTCCAAGACGAACTACGCCTTCCGCACCCTATCCTTGATCTATCACCACAAGAACATCATCAGTTGACACTTGATCTCCTACCTTGACCCGCAGTTCTTTGACAGTCCCGCCTGCGGGAGCGGGAATCTCGTTTTCCATTTTCATGGCCTCCATCTTGACCACAGGCGTGCCTGCAGCCACGCTATCGCCAACGGAAACCATAACCTCCAATATGAGGCCCGGCATGGGTGCCAGAACCTGACCTGCCGACGGAACCGAGGCCACAGGCGCCAGGGGCGGTTCAGGGGTTGCCGGCCCCCTGTCTTGTGGAACACCTGGAGAGGGTGGTGCCACACGAGGGGCAACGACTGCTTCTGCTGCCTTTTTTACGTCGATTTCATAGGGCTTGCCATCCACCTTCACCACAGCCTGCTTACCGTCAAATTTCTCAATATCAATCTTATAGTCTTTTCCCTCAACGGTTAGCTCAAATGTCTTCATATTCTTAG
>JADFWI010000215.1 GCA_015222985.1 Pseudomonadota bacterium
AAGTAGACACGATTGATGGTCTCGTAAGAAGTCCGAATCAGACGGCAAAGTAAAAAGCTCCAAAGATACTCAAAAAGACAAACAAACAAATTATACAGAAAAATCAGTAGAATAGATGTTTTGGTCTCTTTTTTCAGGAAATACATCTAACGGTTTTTTCCTTCCGCGCCGATAAGAAACACCAGAACACAGCATATCTGAAAAAGGCAAACCTCTCGAAAGAGTGGGACGCAAAGCCTCCGGTCCGGCACAGGCGGATAGCGGGGTTGCTCAACCAGTTTAGAAGTTGAACGCTTTGGCCCATTCTTCGGCAACGAGAATGGGTTTTTTTGTTTGCGACTAGGAGGTGGACAATGATTGATGGGATCGGTGCTACCGTAAATTTGAATCAAGAAAACCAGCACGCTGTTCAAGCCCAGGCGGAAAGCGCCCAGAAGATGACAGCGGATGTCGTCGAAGGCAAGGTAAACCCTGTGGAATCTCCTGATAATCTGTATGATGAATCCGGGTCGAATGAGGAAGCTAATTCACAAGATGTGCTCAACCCCGGTTCATGTGAAGGGCGCATTGTTGAACTCGTGGGCTAAGGGCATGCCAGATCAGGAGTCTGAGCAAGACATCAAGAGAGCTTCTCTGGTGTACGTGCATCTTTTCTACCGGACATCTCCTAAGACGCGAAGAAGAGATTTGCACCGGGGGGAATAACGGCATTTTGGGAAGCTATCATTGATGAACTCGGAGACCTAGCGTGAGACTTTGTCTTTGGTTATCGATATGTATCTTGTAGTTGTTCAAGAAATCCATGCCCAGGATGCCATCAAATTTACCGTTTTCTCCGAAGGATAGATCTGTTACGGCCACAGGGAAGTTGTTTCTGCTCAGCCCACCGACTTGAATCGATTCGAGCATGGCCAATTGTGCTTGAATATCCATGGCCATGGTTTTCAGTGTGATGGATTTGCCCCGTTCTTCATCCAACCCGAGAGCCTCTGCCAACTCCCTTGAAAGAATAGTAATGCCGGCCCCGGTATCAACGAGAACTCTGGCGCTGATTGAGTCGTTCAACACTACAGGCACTACAATGTGTCCGTCCACTTGCGAAAACCTCACAATGGTCATTACTTCCTCACTTGTTTCTTCGCCTGTTTCCTCACTCCTTTCTTCACTCGCCTCCTCGTCTGCGATTTCGCCTGTTTCCTTCTCGCCTACGGTTGGTGTCTCCTTTTCACCCTCTTTGGCAGAGGCTTGTTCCTCTATTTCTTCAGATAGCCTTTCCACGCCAGCTATGGAGTAGTACACATAGATATCATAGGCTTCCCTTTCTGCATCGGTAGCATGTTCGAGAAAACCGGCAAATGCCTTATCAGCCAACTCGTAATTGGCCTGGCGGTAATAAATCGCTCCTAGACGATAAAGGGCAGGCACAAACTTGGCATCCAGTTCTATTGCCTTTTGATAGCATCCTATTTCAGCTTCAGAGTCGTCATCCAGCCCTTTCCCTTTTTCAAACCACTGGCTTGCTGTAACTGACCCTTTCTCCGCATCAAGTCCGGACTGCTTCTCTTGCTTGTATTCTTGCACGGAGGACTCAAAATCCGTTCTTTCCGCCCCGAAGCGTTGATTCTCAAGGCTGTGGTCCTTTTGGGGCTGCGCTGGTGACTTGCCAGGATGTGTTTCCCTGCCAGGGCTGGTTTTCTGGCTTATGGGAGCGACATTCTTGCTGAGTCTGCCTTCACTAGGTTTATCACGAGGTCCGTTCTTCGGAGAGGAGGTGACATGGTTTATGATGGCAAGGATTGCGATACCCAGCAAGACAGTCAGAATGCCTGCCTTGTAGCGCTGTTTCCTTTTTTTTTGAGCATACCTTTCAATGTTGACGCCGCAAAGGGCGCAATATATGTCGTCCGGTTGGCTAAACCCACACTTTGGACATATCATCTTGG
>JADFWI010000216.1 GCA_015222985.1 Pseudomonadota bacterium
AAACCTGGCCCGCATCTTCGCAGAGGCAGAGACCAGCAACGCCATCCTCTTCTTTGACGAGGCCGACGCACTCTTCGGCAGGCGCAGCGAGGTGCGTGACTCCCACGACCGTTACGCCAACATCGAGATCAGCTACCTGCTGCAAAAGATGGAGGAGTATCAAGGGGTCGTTATCCTAGCCACGAACCTGCGCAAGAATATGGACGACGCCTTTGTGCGAAGGATGCATTTTACCATCGAGTTTCCCTTCCCCACTGAAAACGACCGCCGTCGCATATGGGCGCGAATATGGCCTGATGATACGCCACGAAGTCCTGACTTGGATCTGGACTTCATGGCCAGTCGATTCGAGGTCGCAGGGGGCAACATTCGAAACATCGCCCTGGCTGCCGCGTTCCTGGCTGCTGATGACGGCGGGGCAGTCAATATGGTTCATCTCACCCGGGCAACACAGAGGGAGTTTCAGAAGATGGGCAAGGTGGTGATGGGAAGCGAGTTCGGGGAATACGCCGAACATGTAGTGGCTGGAACGTGATACCCGAAACATACATACGCTTTGCATTTCAGATTGAAACCTGAGCGAGGTGCAACATGCCGAACCGTGAACTTAACATCAGGACTGAGACCAAGCCGAGTCTGTCACGACAACCTGTAAGACCTCGAAAACAGTGGCATGTGGCCGAGACCAGCCTCTTGTCACAACGCGACCCGCTGGCACGGATTATTAGTAGTACTGGCAATATGTTATCTGCCAGCGCTCATGCTTCCGATCTAAATCAAGTCACGGCCGGACGACCATCCCGCGCAGGGCAATCCATGCTCCAGTTGCAACGACAGTACGGTAACCGCTATGTGCAGCGCGTATTGGCTTTGGCCAGAAAGGGGACTGGCGAAGGAGAAGTTGCCCCGCAGGTGGAACAAGCCATCCAGCGGGAACGTGGTGGTGGGCAGGTGCTGGACAAGGGCGTGCAAGGCCAGATGGAGCCGGCCTTTGGTGCGGACTTCGGTGGTGTCCGGGTGCACGCCAACACCCAAGCCGACACACTGAACCAGGCACTCAGTGCTCGCGCCTTCACTACTGGCCAAGACATCTTCTTCCGCCAGGGTGCATACAACCCCGGCAGTTCGAGTGGCCGGGAACTACTGGCCCATGAACTGACCCACGTGGTACAGCAAGACGGTGATAAGGTTCAGCGCAAGCTTACCCTTGGCCAGCCGGGGGACAAGTACGAGCAAGAGGCAGACCACGTAGCACGAGCGGTCATGCAACAGGAGCAAAAGGTTACGCAAAGGCAGCCATACGAAGGACTCGTGTTCCGGCAGGAAAAAGAGGAAGAAGAGCCTGTCCAGGCTAAGGCAGAAGAGTCCTGGGTTCAGCGGGAGGTTGAACCAGAGGAAGAAGAGAAAGAAGTTCAGATGAAGTCTGAATACTCTCGGGTCCAGCGGCAGGTTGAAGAAAAGGAGGAAGAAGAGTCAGTGCGGACTAAAATGGAAGTTGCCTTGTCTAAACGACAGTCTCATCCTCAGGCTCAAAAAAAAACTCTTTGCCAAATTTAATAACGAGAAGAGCCGACAGCAATCTAATAAGCCGATGGGCTGCGCATGAGCACAAGGCCTTTGGAGACCTTGCTGCGAATATGGCAATGGCCCATAAGGACAAGTTTAAAATAATAATTCCCAAGGGCAAGGAAGGAGCGAATGGAACGGATGCCAAACAAAAGAGCGGGGACAAGAAAAAAACCTTTGGAAAGCTTTCCAAAGGTTTTAATGAAGTGACTGAGGATTTAAAAAAGGAACTCAAAAAAGGAAAAAAAGGTGTAGTTACATCGGAACGAGGTATTGATATACCCTATGGCAGCAAGGGCAAGACAATGTCGTTTGGAACCGGAACAATGATTGGAGGAGATTATATAGGAAGCCCGGAGAGGTTTGTCGAAATTGAAACTGCAGACCCTACGAAAATAAGTGGTTACCTGGTACTGGCTTCGACAAACATAAACCATTTTTTTCCATTAGCTGCCAAGGAATGGAGAAGGCAGCACGGTAAGGCAATAGGGTTGGCCGATCAAGCAGCAAAAGCATATGGGGATGGCAAAAAGGCGGAAGGCGATAGCCTCAAAAACCTGGCGATGCAGACCGAGGGGCTCGGTCTTCATTTTCTACAAGACTCGTTTGCCTCTGGACATCAATACCCGCGCGCACTTGAAGCCATTCATTCTGACTGGCAACACGCTGCTTTGAACGCAACAAAGGTCTTACTTGTTGTAAAATTTCCTTTAAGGGGCACAGGGGCCATTGTGACGGTCAAATTGCTGGGGTTTACCGATCATAAAATATTGTCTGGGATAAAAGGGCTCCAAAAGTCCAAGGTCTATCACGATGCACTATGTTGTCTGCAAAATGGTTTGGATACGCTTTACGGCCAAAAATTTCATGGTGACTACACGGCAAACCAAAAGGACTATGCTGTGGTGGAGGAAACATATAATTCCCTTGTCGAGGTTCTTAGCACAATGTGTAACACTAAATCACCAAGTAGGAAGCCCAGACCAAATCCGGGGCCCGACGTGGGCAAAATCATGAAGGATGATGCAGCAAGACCTATATGGTGTGCTTTGGAACATTCAATAGACGAGATGCTTGAGAATGCAGAGGCACAGGAGGACGGCACAGTCAAAACTGATTCGGGGCTTCAGTACAAAATATCAGATATACTCTTAGACTGGGAAGAGGGTCGCTGGGAGGAGGGCGAAGAAGGAGAGAAACGTAAAGTTGAAGCTCTTAAGAAAGTCAATGCAAGACTAAAAAAACAAGATATGGCGACGCGACTTGTAACAGCCGCATTAAAGGGACAGGAAAGTGTTACCTATAATTGGATGAAGCCAGAGGATGAACTTTTTTATGGCCTTGGAGAAGGAGGAAAGGCCAAGAGAGACAACCCACTGGATGAGCCAGGTCAGTTTCGGGGTTTATTTGGAACGGGTACCGACACAAAAGCTGATGATGCCATCATTGACGAACTCACGAACAAAAAGACCGAAGAATTGGAGTCAAGGAGAGTACCTGAACTAACAGCGCATCAAACCGTTATAATATGTCAAGCGCTCATATCCGGGGTTTGTATAGGAGATGACGAACGCGCAGTTCTTTATATACTCAAAAAACAAAACAAAAATGTTTTCAGGTCTGCAGTGGATGAACTTACACCAGACTATATAGATAAGGGACTTGATGGGGAAGAGTGGGATAACTTTCTGCTTCTTTGTGCACACAACTATCCTCCAGGTAAAAATCGTGGCGCTCGCCTTATCTTTTCTGAAAAAAACGATGATGCCGCCAGGATGCTGATTACTGGTGGAGATGGTGTGGAGAAGGTTGCAATGGGTAACCTGGCAGACGAAGAATGGATAGGCGTTATCAAAGCTTTGCTTAAAGGTGCATGCGGTTATAAAGATGAAGATGCGATTGTTAAAATCGTAAAATATCTGGTATTTAAAAGGAGTAATGCCAAATTAATTCATTATTCAATCGGTCCATCAGAAATGGACAAGGGAGTTGATGGAGAACAGTGGGATGAAATCCGGGCAATAATGAAAAAAGGTGGTTTTAAATGGAGCTGGTGGGGATAACCCATGATCAACGATCTTGACAAAACCCTTGAAGAGCTCCTCAAGAAGGATCTGCCGCAGGAGTTGGTCTCGCAGGTGACTATCAGCTTTGACACACCGGATGATCAGTTCCCGCCCTCCTCGGTTACTCTGCCGGCCATTGATCTCTTCCTGTACGACGTGCGGGAAAACCTGGAGCTGCGCAGCAATGAGTGGATTGTGGAACGGCACAGCAACGGCATGGCTACCAGGCAACGCCCACCGATACGGGTGGAATGCTCGTATCTGATCACGGCCTGGCCCAGTGAGAGTGCCCCCAACCCTGCCCAGGATGAGCACCATCTGCTGGGCGAGGTGATGAGGGTGCTTCTGCGCTATCCCACTATCCCGGCTGGAGTGCTCCAGGGAAGCCTTAAAGGGATGGAGCCCCCGCTGCCAACAACGAGCTTGCAGCCCAGCAGATTGCAAAGTATGGGGGAATTCTGGCAGGCACTGGGAGGAAAGCCAAAGGCGGCGCTCAACTATAGCGTAACCATTGCTATCGAGCCATTCGAGGCGATTGAAGAGCCGGTAGTTGTGGAAAAGATTATTGCCATTAAGCCTGATGTGAAGAGATGACAGAGACTGCAAGCGGAAAGAACTGGAAGAATAGGTTGGACAGCGGAGCATGGGAGGTAAGCCGCCGGACCGTGTCTGTGGCCGGCCGGGTAATCGATGTGCAGACGGACCGGTCCATCAACGGAGTCCATGTAAAGATTGCATCCGGATCAACGAGGTCCAGTACCCGAACAGGAACTGACGGCCATTTCCATTTTCTGGATCTGCCCGATGGGCAGTACACGCTGACTGCTTCTTTGCCCAGTTCCGGCTCGTGCGATCAAACAGCACGGATGGAGGCAACTGCATTCCGTGATGTGGAAGGGAATATCAAGAAATTGACAGACGGTGAATATAAGGCAAGAATAACTATTAAGGGATTAAAAAATGAAGAGATAACCAGTGATGATGCAGTATCACCAGGAACTGGTGATTTAGAAATAAAACTAAAGTCAAAATAACCATCAGACGAAAACCATAAACGGAGGTACGCCATGCCTGAGTATTTAGCACCTGGGGTCTATATTGAGGAAGTTGAAATGGGTGGGAAGCCTATTGAGGGGGTGAGCACAAGCACGGCAGGATTCATCGGCGAAACAGAACGGGGACCTTT
>JADFWI010000217.1 GCA_015222985.1 Pseudomonadota bacterium
ACCTCGCGGCTGCCCGCGCATGACTCGGGGCCATGATGGTTCAGCTACTCCTTTCATGTGGGGCTCTTGCATCCCCTACTCTATGCCGGTTTATCCCGGCGCTTTCACAACGTCCCCTTAAGGCTCCCAAGTTTGCCAGAGACCGCCGCTGATGTCTCCAGTGGCTTTTCGAGGCCAAGAAGCGCTACGGACTAAGCGTGCTAAACTACACATGGTGACCTCCAACCACATCCATGTTCTGGTGAGAGACAACGGCGAGACAGACGTTATCCCCAGGTCGATTCAACTGATCGCGGGAAGAACGGGCCAGGAATTTAATCAGAGGAAAAATAGGAAAGGGGCTTACTGGGAAGATCGTTATCATGCGACAGCGGTGGAAACAGATGGGCATCTGGTTCAATGCCTAGTTTACCTGGACATGGACATGGGGTTCGTGCCGGAGTTGTGCGAGACACCCCTCACAGTGGCCGTTTAGTGGGTATAATGAGATCCAGGCACCTCGTCAGCGGTATGCACTGATTGACTACAAAGGACTAAAGGAGCTTCTCAATTGTAGAACTATGGATGAACTTGCTGATGCCTATCGGGGATGGGTTGATCAAGCGCTGAGCAAGGGGGAGCATTTTCGGGATGGGAAATGGACCGAGAGCGTTTACGACTTTGACGTTTCCCTTACAGGGCGATTTGCGGTGTTGACACCAGGCAGTTCATGAATTAGAGATGTTAAACTAGCTGGTACGATCTGACTTCCAAGAACCTGATTGATAAGACGCCGAAATCAAATATCCTGGAGGAATAATGAGTCAGGAAAAAGAATACGAGACATCCCTGAAAGGACACTTACTGATTGCCATGCCCAGCCTGCTGGATCCAAATTTTAGCCAAAGCGTGACTTATCTGGGCGAGCACACTGCAGAGGGGGCCATGGGTCTGGTCATCAACCGTGTCCATTCGGAACTGATCACGGAAGCCGTATTCAAGGAACTGAACCTGAAATCCGTGACCGAAATAAATTCCCTTCCACTTCACCTGGGGGGACCTGTGCATACGGAACAGATTTTCGTATTGCATGGCCCTCCCTTTGGCTGGGAAGCCTGCCGTCCGGTTACCCCTTCCATTGCTTTGAGTAATTCCAGAGATCTCGTGGAAGTGCTTGCTCAAGGGAAAGGACCCAAATCTTTCATACTTGCCATCGGGTGTGCGGGTTGGGGGCCAGGCCAGTTGGAATCTGAAATCATGGCCAATTCCTGGCTGACCTGTCCTGCCAATGAAACTATTCTCTTTGAAACCCCTGTTGAGCAGCGGTGGGAGCAGGCTGCCAGGCTCCTGGGTATCGATCCGGCTCGGCTTGCCGATGTTGCAGGCCATGCATAAACAGGTGGTCCCGGCTTTGGTTATCCCAGATGCGATTTGGCTTTCTGACCTGGCCCAAAGGACCAGGTTTTCCATGTGAAACAAAAAGGGAGATGACCAATGTCGAATTTCGCTCAAAAGCATACCAAAGTTACGGCCTTCTATCTCCTCACCAAGTCCAACCTTACCTTAAAATCACAACTTCGCCATCATTCCAAGTGGAAAAAAGCCGTACTTGTTGTCCCCCTGCTGGCATCCGAATATACGGATACGGCAAATCGCCCTGTTTTTGAGAACATCCTCAAACAACTCCGCTCTGCCTCGTACCTTTCTCGAATCATTTTTGGTCTCGATCAAGCCGAGACGGAAGATGTGCACGAACTCGCTCGCCTCCTTCATCGCTATGACTTAAGAAACTGCCTCATCCAGTACAACGATGGCCCCGGCTTTTCCGCTATTTATGACCAACTTTCTCAGGCAGGATTCGGCCTTGATGTGCGAGGCAAGGGCAGGAACATGTTTCTTTCCTTCGGCATAGCCATTGCCCTGGGAGCTCAGAGTGTCGGGCTCATTGATGCCGACATCCGTACGTTCCGACGAGAGCAATTGGACCGGCTTTTTTATCCGGTTCAGGTGCTGAATTATCAGTTTTCCAAAGCGTTCTACGCTCGGTTGAAGGGTAGGCAAATGTACGGCCGGGTGAAAAGACTCCTGCTTGATCCTTTGCTCATCGCTTTGAAGCGAAAATTCACGGATACCAATGAGGCAAAAATTCTACGCCTGGTCGATTTCCTCCTGAATTTCAACTATCAGCTTTCAGGTGAAGTTGTCTTTGACACCAGTCTCCTTAAACGAATGCATTTCGCCATGAATTGGGGCGTGGAAATCTTTACGCTCATTGAAGTCTATCGAAAGGCTACCAATATCGCTCAAGTGGAAATCTCTTATGAACCCTTTGATCACAAACACCAGCCCCTGTCGGAAAAAGACCCAGAAAAAGGTCTGCATAAGATGGTAGTTGATATTGTGACAACACTTCTGAGTGCCCTGGTCATTGAAGAGGGGTTGGACATCTCAGATCATTTTATTCGAGATCTGACCGTGACGTATCTGGATGTAGCAGACAGCCTCATCAAAATGTACGCGGATAACGCGGGCTTTTCGGGTCTGCATTATGAAACCAACCTGGAAGAGGCAATGGTTCACGGGGTGGTCAAAGACGCCATCCTTTATGCCGGTGATCTGCTCATTTCGCCATATCGGCTGGTGGACCGATTCAGCACTTTTGTGGGAAGCCACGAAGCATTCGAGCCTTTCCTGGCTACAGGTTTACTGCAGGCCATTGCGGCCACAGCTCAAAAGAACAGAGAGCAGCTTTTCGAAACCCCTCAAACCGTTTCATGGGAGCGGGTTCAGCGGAAAATACCCAACATTCTTTATGACATAATTGACGTGGTCGAGAAGGAAAAGAGGCTATATCTCTAAATAGTCATGTCTCCAGACTGAGAAATCTTGCGTGAATCTCGTCTTTTTTCCCGCATTTCCTCTACTTGAATTGCCATCACATACCGATGGATTGCATTGACGAAATCATCTCTTAACCCTACGAAACGACAATGGCAAACGCCTTGCCGGTCGATCTTGATGATTTCCGTCTTTGCAGTTATAGTCACGTTTTTCTCGGGCAAATCAAGAGTAATCAACTGGGAGTCTCCTGCCACAAAATTGTCATTGCAAAACGATAGCCCACCGGCACTGATATCCTTTACAAAGAGCGTCTTTCCCTTGAACTCTATTCGTATGGGTTCTGTGGAAAGCGGGTGGGCCCGGTATGAGGATCGCTGATCGCTTGAGTCGGGAGAAATTATCTCCTGATCATTCTGGCCTCTTTTCCAAAACAAATTCCACCCTCCTGTTGCGTGCTCTGTTGCTCTCCGTGTTGTTTGGTACCAGTGGAAGCAATGATCCGTATCCTGTTCCCGTCAGTCTGTGAGGGTCTATACCTCCGTCAATGAGATAGCGAAGCACTGTTGTTGCTCGAACTGCAGATAGCTCCCAGTTCGAAGGAAACTGCGCCGTTGAAATAGGAATATTATCGGAATGACCTTCGATACGAACATTGTATTCCGGATAACGCCTTGATATTTCGACAATATCGTTCAGTATCGGGGTTGCTTCCAGATTGAGGATTGCGATGCCGGATTCAAAAAGAACCTTGCCTGTGACGCGGATAATAACCTTTGATCCATCTATGGAGACAACGATGTGATCACTCAGTTTGCTTTTGTGAACAAAATGCTGCACATCCCTGTAAATATCCCTCGACGTCAGCCCAATCAAATCTTCCAGGACAATCTTCTTCTCCGATGGGCCGGCCCCTGAACTCGGTTTAGCAAAACCGATAGCCGCAGGGGGAGAGTCAACAACCAGTTCCAGAAGACCCACTGGGGGGGCTTTTTCTCCGAGGCTCACTTGAATTGCAGACAAGGCTTGTTTGAATTTCTCAAGATTCATAGTCGATATGGAAAACAAAAGGACAAAAAAGCAAAGAAGGAGAGTCATCAAATCCGCATAGGTGACCAGCCACCCTGCCGTGGATTCCTCTTCCATTATTTCAGAAAGGGCTTGACTGGCTTTATCCATCTTGCTTTTGCGTTGTTCGTTTCATGGGCCTGCGAATTCTGGCAGCTACGTAAGATGAGAGCTTTTCATATACCAACATCGGATTATTATCTTCCAGAATCGATATGCCTCCTTCAATAATGATCTCCATGTTGATAAGCTCCAAGAGCGTTCTGGACTTTAGTTTTCCCGCAACGGGCAGAAAAAACAACGTGGAGAGAAGCGAGCCATAAAAAGTTGTCAAAAGGGCTATGGCCATGGCCGGCCCGATGGAACTCGGCTCCTGCAATCTGCTGAGCATCTGGATCAGGCCTATCAGTGTCCCCAGCATGCCAAAAGCAGGGGCATAAAGACTCATTTTCTTGAAAACGTCCTGAACCATGAAGTGCCTCGCCTTCATCGCCTCCATTTCGATTGCCATTGTCTTGCGGAAGAGCTCTTCCTCAGAACCATCAGCAATCAGATTGCACACTTTTTTCAGAAAAACTGACGGTGTCTTTACGCCGCCCAATTTGACAATCCCTTCTCTGCGGGTGACATAACAAAGTGAAATCATGGTTGATATCATATCATTCGGATCTCGTTTCTTTTCTGAAAACACAAAAAAAGCGGCTTTGAAAGCAGACGATACGTCCCTTAACTGGAAAGTCAAAAAGGTTGCAGCTATTGTCCCGCCGAACACAACCATGAATCCCGGCAGATTAAAGAAATTATGAACACTGCCGCCGATTAATATGGCGGAGATGACCAGCATAACGCCTGAAATAACCCCTATCAGAGATGCAATGTCCATGGACGAACCTCTACCTTTCGACTGAAGACTATCCGAGTGCTCCTTGCAGGAATCATGCCTGGCAATTGCACTGAGACATATTTGCTCTTGCGGAAAACCAGAGGAGGGCCAGAGCGGACTGTTATCACTCTGATAGGCTGGGGCGGACCATCTTGACGAACCGGGAGTTTATCAGATACTCCTTGTCATCTGCTTCGAGGCAAAAAAACTGCTTGCTGTAGTTTAGAAAATCGGACAGACGAGAGTGGCTTTCCGGCAAATCCAGATACACTCTGCCATCCATGTTGTCACCCGAAAGGAAGCAAACCTGGGCTTCGATTTTTTGTTGGTAAGGAAGATCCCTGTTGACTTCATTTCCCTCCAAAAGAACCTTTACAACACATCCCTTCTGAAGCAGGACGACTTGCCCTTCCGCCAACTCCAGAGGCACGAAGGCCCTATCGCCATTGAGTAACTCGGATATGAGCTCGCCGTCTGCACGACTCGGGGATCGTGGTAAGACAAAAAAGTTGCCGGACAGATGGCTCCCGTCGGAGAAAAAAACTTCCGCCCCTTTTTTGATCGTCTCTATCTTGAACACGATTTTCTCCTGAACTCATTCATCCCTTGCCTCATCAATAAGACGTGCCCCCTCTATCAAGAGAGACATTGTAGGGGCATGGATGGTGCGAGTCTGGAAATTGAAACAGGGAATGATCTGAAACTCTCCTTCTTCCCATGTCATGAGCCTGTAAAAGGCGTCCTCCCCACTCAAGCCTCCGGTGTTCGCATCAATAATCTGGCCCTTTTGCATGTAAATCCTACCCTTTTCACCCATATGTTCGAGGCTGATTTCAACATCCTTTTCTCCTGCTGACAGGCTCTGAATAAAGTCCGTGGAACTCATCTCTTTTAGAGACCCGCTCACGCCTCTCTTTGATTCCTTGGGGCCCCTCATGGCGAGCAAACGTTGAATCTTCAGAGAAAGCACTTCCAAATCGACCGGCTTCTTGAGGAAATCATCAGCGCCGGCTTCCAGACACTCCGCTGGAAGCCTCTCGCCTTCTTCGGCAGTCACGAAGAAAAACGGGATATGCGCAGTCATGGCGTTTTTTCGCAAAGCCCGGCAAAATCTCAGGCCGTCAGCGCCCGGCATGTTCACCTCGGAAATAACCAGATCAAATTTGGATTTGGACATGATTTCCACGGCCTTGCGGGGGTCCGGCACCTCCTCAACCTCGTAGCCGTCATTACTCAAACGAAGAACCATGCTGGATCCTTGTCCCAGCGCTGGATCCACGACAATAATACGGCAGGCAGGCTGATCAACTTCTCTCAGGAATTCCTCGTCCTGAATAAGATGGAGAAAGGCTTCCAGTATTGCTTCGGCTTCGGGAGAAGCTGATTTTGGGCTCAGCATTCTTCGGACCCTGCTCATGTCTTTGGCCACATCAGGTTCAGCCCCCTTTAGGCC
>JADFWI010000218.1 GCA_015222985.1 Pseudomonadota bacterium
ACCGTGAGGATTTCTGAAAAGCCAACAGGCAAATTGTACGCCAAGACACAGACAAGCCGTGATTCGAGTATTGAGGCGGGCATTCCGAATCTCATGGGTTTCATGAGCGGTCTTAGCGACAATCATCGGTTAGATAAAGACAACCTGTTCAAGGCCAATTTCAAGGGAGGGTTCACCGGCCAGGGGACAAATAATCGAGAAGGCGAACTAGACGCTTACGTTACGGCAAGAGTTATACAGGTGCTTGCCAACGGAAATCTTCGCATATTTGGCAGACAAGAGATTAAGGTTAACAACGAGACCCAACACATTACTATCTCCGGGATAATTCGGCCTGAAGATATTGATACCAGCAACGAGATTCAGTCAACCTATGTTGCCGACGCAAGGATAGAATATTCCGGCAAAGGCGTGATAGCGGACAAGCAGCGTCCCGGCTGGCTCATGCGAGCAGTTGACTGGGTATGGCCGTTTTAGTTGTTAGTTATTGGTCACCAGTCTGACGCCGGAAATGCCGGTAAGCAGTAAGAAGTAAGCAGTAGGGAGTAGGCACCAATGACAAATGATAAATGACCAACCAGAGGCTGGAGATATGAAAACAACAGCAACACAGTCAAAGACAATTTGTTTCACCATAGCCTTGCTGATGCTTTTGGTTTCCGAGGTTTTCGCGGCGAGGATCAAGGACCTGGCATCTATCAAAGGCATTAGGAACAACCAACTTGTCGGTTACGGCCTTGTCGTTGGATTAAACGGCACAGGGGATAAGTCCGGCACAGGCTTTACGGTGCAGTCCCTGGCCAACATGATCGAACGGCTGGGCATCCATGTGGACAAATCAGCTATTTCAGTCAAAAACGTGGCTGCTGTTATATTGACTGCGGACGTGCCTCCCTTTGCGAGAATTGGAAACAAGATTGATGTGCTGGTCTCCTCGATAGGAGATGCCAAGAGTCTTCAAGGGGGCACTCTTCTGTTAACGCCTTTACGTGGTGTGGATCGAAAGATCTATGCTCTGGCCCAGGGCCCTGTCTCGGTCGGTGGTTTTGTTGCCGGTGGGGCTGCCGGCGGAGGTGTGACCAAGAACCATCCCACTGCGGGCAGGCTTTCAGGGGGGGCCACGATTGAGCGTGAAATCTCTGTGCCTATGCAAGGCAAGCAGGAGCTTACTATCGCTTTGGGCAATCCTGACTTCACAACAGCCGTCAGGGTGCGTAATGCAATCAATACAAAATTCGGCCGGTATCTGGCCAGTACAATTGATTCCGGGACCGTGAAAATGCGCATACCGGAAGAGTTTCGTGAACGTGTGGTGGAGATGGTTGCGGCTCTGGAAAGCCTTCAGGTAACGCCCGACACGGTTGCCAGAGTGGTGTTAAATGAGAAGACAGGCACGGTTGTTATGGGCGAGAATGTCAGGATTTCCACGGTGGCCGTGGCCCACGGTAATTTGCATATTGTAATCAAGGAGCGCACTTTCGTGTCCCAGCCTGCCCCTTTTGCTCCTACACCGCCTCTCGGAAGTGGGACCCAACAATTCAAACCTGAAGACGGTGTCGTTATGGGGCCGGGAGGACAGACGGTCGTGGCCCCTGATACTGATGTGGCTGTTCAAGAGGAAAACAACAAGTTAATTCTGCTTCCCAGTGGCAGCACCATTGGCGAATTGGTGAGGGCGCTCAATGCCATCGGAGTAACCCCAAGAGATCTGATCACCATTTTTAGGTGCATAAAGGTTGCCGGCGGGCTTCATGCCAAACTGGTGCTTATGTAAAAAGAGATAGTCGGTGGTTGGTGATCAATATTGCATGCTGGATACCAGATGTTGGATACTGGATGGCGGATACCTGGAGTGGCAGTGAGAAGTAAGCAGTAAGAAGTAGGCAGTAAGCAGTAGGCAGTAGGCAGTAGGCGCCAATGGCAGGTGACGAATGACGAATGACCAGTGACAGGTGACCAATGGCTGACCTCACAGGAATGACAAGCGAAATAGTGGCAAGACGGCCTGTTGTTTCTACAGAAACAGACCGGAAAGACGCGAAGCTCAGACAGGCGTGCGCTGATTTTGAATCGATTTTTATCTATTTTGTCCTGAAATCAGCGCGAAAGAGCATTCCTGAAAATGGGCTTATCGAGAGCTCTCACGAGAGCAAGATTTACAAATCGATGTTGGATGAACAAATGGCCCAGTCCGTGGCAAAAGGGGGGGGCATGGGACTCGGGCAGTTACTCTATGAGAAATTGACGGATCAAGTGGCAAAGTAATCTGACAAGATATCAGGGGACTTCAGCAAGTCAGCATTTTATCCGATAAGAACCTTGTGTGATTCCGGAACAGGAGAAAATTCCTATGAAAGCGCCAATTAAGACCCTTGAAGATCTGTTTTATGAAAAAATCATGCTGTATCAGGATCTTGTGGAATGCTTGAAACAGGAACGCGAGTTCCTGATCAAGACCGATATGGACGCCCTATGGGAGATCTCCGATAAAAAACAGTCAATTGTGCCTCGCATCGAGGCGGTCCGGGAAAAGGCGCTGGCCGCTCTGTCCGAGGCCTCCATAGACCACGGTATGGATGTGTCATCTTTTTCCCTGGCCACAGTGCTGTCGCTTATTCCGCCTGTGGAACGTAAACGGTTTAAGAAGGCCTATTTGTCTCTCGTACGCCTGAAGACAGAGACCCGGCAACGGAGCCGGGAAAACAAGCAGTTTATTGAACAGAGCCTTGATTTTCTTGATCAGCTCATCAGTATCATTGCAAATGGGCATACGGCAGAACCCCTTTACAATGGCTGCGGGTCTCTGGATTCCAACGGCCCGGCGAATCTGTTGCTCACTAGAGAGGTGTAACTATGTCATCCGGTATCGGACTGGTATTGAGCATTGCCAAAGACGCCCTGGCAGCACAGCAGTATGGTATCTACGTAACCAGTCACAATATTGCCAACGTGAATACGCCTGGTTATTCCAAGCAGACCGCTGTGTTTGAAGCAAAGAAACCTGCGCCCTTTGGTGGCGTGCTTCTCGGCAGGGGGGTGGACACAACCGAGATCGTTAGGGCCAGCGACCAGATTATTGAAAATCGTGTCATGCAGCAAAAATCGAGCCTTTATTGCTACAAAGAAATGGAAAATTATATGCTGGCCATGGAGGGGCTGTTTAACGAGACCTCAGACACCAGTTTGAGCACTATGCTGGGGGAGTTTTGGAATTTGTGGCATGATATCTCAAATGATCCCTCGGGTACTGCCGAACGGATTGCCCTCTACGAGCATAGCCTCCTCATCTCACAGCAATTTAAATCTGTTGATTCCGATTTGTTGCAGCTCAACACGGATTTGACCAACGCGGTTAAGGCCGGAGTGGGAAGGGTCAATGAAATTACGGCCGCAATCGCCAATCTCAACAATGAAATCGCTGGTCTGGAGATCGATGCTTCGGCTAATGACCTGAGGGATCAGCGCAACGTGCTTGCTTCAGAACTTGCCGAGTACATAGACATGAAGATCTTTGAGCAGAGCAATGGGGCGTTTACCATCGTTTCGGCCAAGGGTGTTGTTCTCGTTAACGGCAATGACGGCTACGACATTGAGCTCGACGGGAGCTCCGTCAAATGGCAAGGTTCCGGCGGCAACAAGGTTGACATAACAAACAATATCAGCAACGGGAAGCTGGGCGGATGGCTTGATATGCGGGACGAAATCGTGGCGAAATACAAGCAGGACCTGACAGAGCTTGCCTCTGAATTCATCTGGGCTGTAAACAAGCAGCACAGTCAGGGTGTCGGGTTGACCACTTTCAGCTCGGCGACCGGTACGTACAGCGCTTCGGCTCCGGGCGCAGTCGTTACAACCTTTGCCTCGGGTCTGGATTACTATGACAAGATCAGTGGTGGGACGTTTGAAGTCTGGGTATATGACAGTACAGACACTCTGGCGAACGGGGGAGGAACAACTGTGACTGTGACTGGTGTAACCACATTAAACGACATAGCAACGGCCATTACCGCACTCGATCCAGACATATCAGCCAGCGTTAACGCTGATGGGAAGTTGGCAATTACGACTACGAATAACCACACATTTGCGTTCTCAGATGACACAAGTAATGTCCTTGCCGCGCTCGGGATCAACACGTTTTTCAGGGGCTCGACCGCCGGGGGCATGGGTGTAAACGATGTAATTGGGTCTGACAAGGACTACATCGCTGCGGCCCGGATAGACAGCGACGCAACATCTTCCGGTTACGGGACCTTTGCCGCTGGCGACAACACCAATGCGCTTGCGATTGTTGACCTGCAATACACCTCCGTGTCCATCTCAGAATGGAGTTACGACCGGATCAACGGGAACACTGAGGGGACCAGCACTGCTACAATTGAGGAGTACTACCACAGCCTGGTAGGTTCTCTGGGGATCAAGGGGTCGAGTATCTCGAGGAGCAGGGCCTTTAATGAAGTCATGGTGAATGAACTCAACACCATGAGAGAGAGCATTTCGTCCGTTTCCCTGGACGAGGAGATGACCCAGCTCATGCAGTATCAGCATGCCTATGCAGCGGCAGCCAAGCTCATTAGCGTATCGGATGAGATGCTGCACACGTTGCTCGGTGTAAAGTAATGGAAGGAGATTTGCCATGAGAGTATCGAACAAGATTATTTTCGATAATGTAAAGCTCAACCTGGCCAACATCACTGAGGAATTGAACAGGGCAAACATGGTCGTGGCGACTCAAAAGCGTATTCTCAAGCTTTCTGACGATCCCGTTGGCCTAACCCAGGTGCTCAATATGAAATCGAGTCTTTCCAACATTGAGCAGTTGAGCCGCAACATATCTATGGGCAAATCCTGGCTTGTTGCTTCTGAGAGTGCCCAGACCAGCGTTCAGGACCTGGTTTCAGGGGCCAAGGCCTTGTGTGTTCAGATGGTCAGCGCCAACACCGGGGCAGCGCAAAGGCGTTCTGCGGCCGAGATCGTTCAGAATACTCTCGAAGAGGTTGTCTCACTGGCCAATAGCCAGGTAAACGGGCGGTATATTTTTGCCGGGTCGAAAACGGATGCACTGGCATTCACGCTCAACAGCGACAACAGTGTCACATACAACGGGGACAGCAACCCGTTTACAATAAAGATAGGCAAAGATGCCACAGTAGAAATCGGAGGCGACGGGCAGGCAGTGTTCCAGCCTTCGGGCGCCGGCGGTAGTGACGATATTTTTAAAATATTGAAGGATTTGAAAACCGCTCTACAGGGCAACGACATCAGTGGCATTCAAACAGCCATGACAAACCTGGATACTAATTTTGACCACAATTGCGCCCAGATTGCCGATGTAGGCTCCAAGATGATCCGGATGGAGATCAAGGATAACGTGCTTCAGGATCTGGATATTGCAACTACCGAAAGACTTTCGAAGATTGAGGATGCAGAGATCACGGAGGCGATCATGGACTTGAAGGCCAAGGAGGTGGCCTATCAGGCTGCCCTGGCTGCATCTTCCAAAGTTCTCCAGTTGAGTTTGGTGAATTACATGTAATATCTGGTTGTGACGCCAGGGAGGGCGGCATGCTTATACTGACAAGGAAGTCGGGAGAAGAGATAAACATCGGTGATGA
This sequence comes from Pseudomonadota bacterium, assembly GCA_015222985.1. GTDB lineage: Bacteria > Desulfobacterota > Desulfobacteria > Desulfobacterales. The sequence continues at coordinate 5,616 of JADFWI010000218.1, forward strand.
TGTAGTTGTCAGCGTTTTGGAAATCAAGGGATCACAGGTCAAGCTTGGGATCGAGGCTCCAAAGGGAATCGCGGTCCATCGCGGCGAGATTTATAGCAGGATTCAGGAAGAAAACCTCTTGGCCGCACGGGTGGAAGCCAATGATTTTGCAGCGGCAGCACAACTTTGTGGAACCAAGAATGACGATGACAATAGGACCGGGAGGATAGTGTGAAGGTTGAAACCACGCGATTCGGGACCGTGGAGGTGCCGGAAGAAAAGGTAATTGGCATGTCCCATGGAATGCTTGGTTTTGCAGACAAAAAGCGATTCTGCCTTATCCAGCACAA
>JADFWI010000029.1 GCA_015222985.1 Pseudomonadota bacterium
GGGATTAGCGGCTACGATGTGGCAGAGGAGATCCATCGTGCTGAATTCCCAGCTCTCTCTTTGATTGCTCTGTCGTCTTTGATGGATCGAGATGCCAAAAGATGTGAAGATGCAGGATTTGGTGGCTTTCTGAGCAAGCCGATCCGCAGAGAAAAGCTATTTCAGATGTTGGAAAGGTTGCTGGGAGAAGGTGACAGGGAAGAGAGTACAGAAAAGCGGATTGTGACCCAGTATTCAGTTCGGGAGGGGATGAAGCATTCTGTTCGTATCCTTTTGGCAGAAGACAACCCCGTCAACCAGAAGCTGGCAAAGATGATGCTGACCAAGGCTGGGTATCAAGTGGAGGTGGCCAATAACGGCCAGGAGGCAGTGGAAAAATACACAAAGGCTCCCGAGGCATTCGACTTGATTTTCATGGACATCCAGATGCCAGAAATGGACGGCATGAAAGCCACAAAGGCAATCAGGGACAGAGGATTTGACACCGTCCCAATCGTTGCCATGACTGCCCATGCAATGAAAGGTGACAGGGAAAAGTGTCTTCAAGAAGGTATGGACGATTACATTCCAAAGCCGGTAAAAAGGGAGCTTGTATTTGAGATGCTTGAGAAGTGGGTTCTTAACAGAGGCGCTTCATGAGCTCCGGCCCGGCCCTGGAACTGTAAGCACACTCTCCGAAGATGGAACATTCAACATATGTATCAATGGCAGGCGGTGTCTTGAGGGGCCAAGCGTGTGGAGAGGCCTTGGGAGCAGGATGTCCCCTGCACATACGAACACACGCTCCAAACCATTTCCCAAAACAACTGAACTGTCACAAAAACCGATTCCGTTATTGCCAAAAGACAAGCTTTCTGTTTAGATGGCCTAACAGCCTACGATGAGTAACCTCTTCACGTGTGTAACTGAGGGAGGCAGAAAGCCTCATTGTCTTCGAGACTGGACAGTACAAAGTTCTCGTAACCCATAGTTAGAGAATCATGCTCAAAATGGTTCAGGGAATTCTAGACTTTTGAAGTAAAAATAAGGAGGTCCAAGAATGCCGCTGGAGGAGAAAAAAACCTTCGTCGAAGACCCCAAGCCGAATATGACGACGGAGGAGAAAAACAGGCATCTCTCGTACATGCTCGGCACCGCTCCCCATCACGGACGAAATATTTTCCGCATCGAACGCGTCGAAATCGGAGCGTCGGGCTGGTGGATCCATTACCGCACTGAGTCGTCGGACTGATGCAGATGGCCAAATACAATATCCGTCAGGCCTAGTATCCAGAAGATTGGTAGAACTAAGGCATCTCCCGCAAAACACGCGGATGCAGTCCGGCGGGCAGGCCTTCGCAGTCTGCCGCGGTGTTCCACATCGCTAATTCCGCGCTTTCAACATAATTGCTTCTATTGATCTCTACCTTGATGCTGCCCCGCTACTGTTCTTATTTGTAAATGATATCGAAAAGGGATTTGGATACGATCCTTGCGATTTCTCGCTCACTTGGAGTGAGAGTTTTGAGGAGACAAGTTTCTTGACAATGCCGTGGCCTTATAATAGGGTGAGTTTACTTGGACTATTGTCGTCAAAAGGCTCTTGTTGAGCGAATGGTTGGCAGGTCCATATCGGTTATGGCAGCCGTCCAGGCTTGTATCGAAGTTCCCCGCAAGTAATGTATTGTTTTCTTTTTTTTGGAATTTAGGGTGAAAAGCAATACTGAGATCTCCTCATTGCGTCCTTATCTTGAACCCCATGGGGCGAAGTTCCGCCTGGAGTTCTCTTTGATCTCCCAAGACAGGTCTGTTGATGGAAAAGCTCCTTTCCCGTTTCTGGTCATAAATGAATCAGATCCTCTTGGTCGTCTCATCGAAGCTCGATTCGTAACTGACGCCGGAAGCAAGCTAAAACGAGTGTTCGTTTTGTTGCAAAAGGACGAATACTTGCTTCCGAGAGATGAACTGTGGCCGATTAGCAATCAGGATGTTGATGAGTGCTGGCAAAGGGCTTTTTCGTCCTATTCAGGCAAGGCCAAAGACGGTTCAATGGTAGTCTTATCGGACCAAATCGAGAAAGACGGAAGGCTGTCATCTTTGCAGTCCTTGTTTTATTGCAACCAGGAGCGGGTTTTCTTTCACCCTCAGTGCCCAACCTGCGGATCGCCTCTTCAACAATGCTATGATGACCATCTCTTGACTGGTGTTGGGCTCCAACCTTATTCAACCTCCCTTAAGCGTTATTTGTACTGTCCGTCGTGTTTTGATTTGGTGGGTGAATCCGATTTTTTCATCCACGCATTGGAGAGTTCTGATCCGCCCATGCTGAAAGATCAGTGGGACTTAGTTAAAGAATTCGGTCAGCTGACGGAAGGCAAAAAACACCTGGACCAGTTTCCCTGTACGAAATGCGCCAGCCACAAGGAGTGCTACGGGACTGATGGCCTGGCTCTCTCAAGAATCGTACCGGTTTCCTTTTATCCATTCCACATTTTGATTTTTGAGGCCATGTCCGTTAACGCACCGGATTTTTTGTCTCTTATCTCAGGGGCCTCCTTTGAAGAACTGGAAGCACA
>JADFWI010000219.1 GCA_015222985.1 Pseudomonadota bacterium
AGGGTGAGGCTGTAGTCGTTTACGCCGATCCCTTGACAACGCAGCAGATGCTGTATCATCGGCTTTCCCGAAGGGTAAACAACGTGGCTGTTTTTCTGGTTTTCTGGATATCACTCGCAGTACATTCCACAAAACCACTCAAAAAGACCGCAAAGAAAGGCTATTATTGCTTTTGTGAACCTTTTGCCATGTTGTTTATGCAACTATAGGGTAGATTGTCACATGACTGTATCCCGCCAAGAAGCCGTCAAACTCATTCTAGACTCCATAAAGCCGTTGGAAACGATCGACCTCCCTTTGACTGAGGCATTAGGCTATATTGTTGGGGATAGTGTTCACGCATCTACCGATATCCCTCGCTTTGATCGTTCTGCCATGGACGGCTACGCCGTTTGCAGCAAAGACATCGCCAATGCGACAAATGAGGATCCAGTTGAGCTGAAAGTCGTGGGCGAGATACACCCGAGCACGGCCAAGTTGTCTCCCCTGGCAGCCGGGCAAGCCGTCCGCATTATGACCGGAGGTCCCATTCCTCCCAGGGCGGATGCGGTTGTCAAAGAAGAAGATGCAGGATACAAAGCAGGATTTATTGAACTTCGGGCTGCAGTCCCGCCTTTTCAGTATGTTTCCCAAAAAGGGAAAAACATGAAGATGGGCAGCCTGGTCGTTGAAGCCGGAGACCTGATAACACCCGCGGTCCTTGGTATCCTGGCCACCTTGCAAACGAGAGAAGTGCCCGTGACCAGAAGGCCTCGAGTGTGTGTGCTTGCCGTTGGTAACGAGTTGATTGATATTGACGATAGACGCGAAGACCACAAGATCGTGGCCAGTAATATCTATATGTTGTCGGCCATGATCAAAGAACACGGCGGCCATGTAAACTGTTCAAAGATCTCCAGGAATGACAAGAACGCCATCAGGAAAGATATTGGAGAAGGACTCAATAGCGATATTCTTATCACTACCGGAGGTTCTTCAAATGCCCACTCAGATCTAACCCGCGCTTCAATAGGCGAGATCGGGCTTGACCTGAAGTTTGCCGGTGTGTCCATGCGACCCGGCAAAGGCACCTCTTTCGGCTTTTATGACGGGATACCCGTTTTGAGCTTGCCGGGCACGCCCAGTGCGGTTTACGTAGCGTTTTACGTGCTCGTTCTCCCGGCCCTTTTGCGACTAATGGGTGCTAAAATAGACAGGATGCCGTCCATCAAAGCTATTCTTGAACAGGATATCAAAAAAAGGCCTGGGACGGATCATTTGGTTCAAGGGTTGGTCAGGGAGGAGGATTCGCGGTACCGCGTGCTTCCTCTTGTCGGACCGGAGGTCACGGTCTGCTCTGCTATGAAAAGGGCTAACGGGCTTATTGTTGTACGATCGGATAAGAGTCGGCTAAGCAAGGGAGAGGCGGTCTCCGTCCAATTGCTGAATCATGCTCAAAACGCCTTTTTTCAAAGGCCAACCGCACACCACGGGCAAGAATCTGTCGCGCCTCCGATCGTTTCGATTGTGGGCAAGTCAAACGCCGGGAAAACGACCCTTTTGGAAAGGCTGGTGCCCGAACTCAAGGCAAGGGGCTACAGCATTGGCACGATCAAACACGATGTCCATGGCTTTGACATAGACCATGAGGGCAAAGACAGCTGGCGTCACAAACACGCCGGAGCCTGTTCCGTAGCCATTTCATCGCCCAAGAAGGTGGCGGTTATCAAGGATGTGGAGGCCGAAGAGACGCTTGACGGCCTTGCATCAAAATACTTTCAGGACGCTGATATCATCTTGACCGAAGGATACAAGAAACAACACAAGCCCAAGATAGAAGTCTTTCGGAGCCAGGTCCATGATAAGCCCCTTTGCAGAAAGGATGACAGCCTTGTGGCCCTGGTATCTGATATTCCACTTGACCTTGGTGTGCCTCGATTTGAACTCGACGACATAAAGGGTCTCGCGGACCTTGTCGAGGAAAGATTCCTGGCCAAGCCGTCCATTTGATAACTTCTTGTGAGTTCATCAACCCTGCTTTTTTTCTACGGGGAGGACAAACCAGAAGCGACTTCCCTTGGGGGCCTCGGTGGTTACGCCAATTGTGCCACGATGGGCTTTGACAGCCATCTTGCAGAAGGTCAAGCCCATGCCCGTTGTGTAAGTGCGGCCGTCCGCTTTCTTGTCAAGCTGCACGTATTTGTCAAAAATGGCCTGGTGATATTCGGCAGGAACACCGGGACCGTTGTCCTTGACGAAAAATTTGATTCTGGAGGATTTCAGGTACTCAAAACCTACCTCAATGGTCTCTCCGGGAGGAGAATATTGGATGGCATTGGTAAGGAGATTCTGCAGGACCCTGAGCAGAATTCCCCGATCTCCCCATAAAACATCCGTAGTCGTAGGAGGAGGCGCCTTTTCCACAAAACATAGCTCGCTTGTTTTTCCCACCCTGAACAACCGGCCCAGGGCCTCCTTGACGAGGTCTTTCGGATCTATTCTTTCATAGAGTAGTTCGAGTTTGTGTTCCTCGAGTCGAGCAATATCCAATAGGTTGGAGATCATTCTATTCAATGTGTCGCAGCCTATCTGAGCCGATTCAACATACTGGCGACTTTCATCGACAACCGTATAGGAGAGAATATCAAGGTTGGCCACGACCTCGGAAATCGGCCCTTTCAGATCGTGAATCAACATGTTGAAGAGGTCTGTCCGGAGCTTCTCCAGTTTTTTCAACTGAACGTTTTTCTTCTCAAGGGCTCTCCTGCTTTTCTTTAAGGATTTGGCCAGGCGCTGGGTTTCAAGGGCGCTGATGACCTGCCCGGCGATTCTTATAAGAATTTCCTGCTCCCATTTTGCAAACACGTCCCCACCGATTTTGTCCGTCACGTTCAGGACTCCGATTACCTTGTCATCACTGACTATGGGCGCCACAAAAAAGGCCGTTTTCTCATGGTGAGCGAGTTTTTTGCGGTAACTCTCATGTCCGGTAGCCCTGTCCACGTACAGAGAGGCCTTATTCCTGACAACCCAGGAAGAAGGCGATGTCTCATCTAGTTCTTGTCTAAGACCTATCAATTTGGAATTTGTCGAAGCTGCCACTTCCAGGACCTTGCGGCCCTTGAGAAGCATGATTGACCCAGACTTGGCCTGCATGCAATTGACGATTGCAAGAAGAATGAGCTGCAGTTTTATCCGAAATTCAATTTTCCTGTCGTTGGATATATTGGTGATAGCAAGTAATATCTCAAGAAGTCTTTTTTCATGCCTCATCGGACCATCCTCATAAAATCGCTTCTCGATTTTGTACGACGCGGCCTCGCCGCTTGGGAAAGGAAATTTCCGTGGAAACGAGTTAGACACATTGTTTCAAAAGGCGTAGGGCTTCCTTGTTTTTCGGATTAACCTCCAATATTTCCCTCAAGGGCTTTTCAGCTCGAATTGTCTTGCCAAGGGCCAGATAGACTCTGGCAAGATGTATCTTGATATCATGGTTCTTGCGGTCATCTTTTTCGGCACGGGTCAAGTAAGCGAGCGCCTTGGAATTCTGGCCAAGTTCTTCCAGAGTTACTCCCAACAAAAAAAGGAGGTCAGTTCTCTTCGACTCTGTCCTGAGCATAGACTCTAGAAGCTTGGCACCATACTCCTTTGCCCCTTTCTCGATACACAAACCGGCTATCTCTTCTCGCAATTTTAGGTCGTTTCCCGACACATTAAGCGCCTTTTCAAAGACTTGAACGGCCTCTTGAAGCATTTTTCTCTCAAGCAGGGTGGTGCCGAAATAGATGGCTCGCGTCACGTGACGCGGGTTTATGCTCATGGCTTTCTCAAAGTATTGAGATGCCGATTCTATGTCGTTGACATTCAAGTATAGCTCTCCCAAATAGTGAAAAGCAAAGACATCAAGGGAATTCATCCGGGCGGCTTTCAATAGCCATTTTTCGGCTTCTTTGAGGTCGCCCTTCTTGAAATAGTAATAACCCAATTCACGCGGAGGTCTTGATGACGTCGGATTGGCGTCCACGGCCAGTTCCGCTTCTTCTATAGCAGCATCTATGTCTCCATTTTCCTCAAATCTTTTTGCTTCCTTCAAATGAAAAACCATGGGAGAAGGATTGTTGGCGTTTTCAATTACTGTTAGGATCTTGTCGCCCAACACTTTGACGGTAGCCGGTTTCAATATGTAGGCATCTATCTCTGATTCAGCAGCCTCCGCTACAAATTCTCTATTAGCCTGGGCCGTAACCATGACTACCGGAAGATCTCTTAGATCCCTGTCTTCTCTTATTCGACTCAATAGTTCCGCTCCGCTCATGCCCGGCATGTGGTAGTCCAGGATCGCCATGTCCAGCGGTTCTTTTTTCAATATCCGCCAGGCTTCGGCTCCGCTGGCGGCAGACAGGAATGTTTTGCCGTATTTAAGCACTTTCATCATGCTGCGGATGGTCGTGATCATGTTCGGCATGTCGTCGACTATCAGCACTGTCATTTCACTAATGTCTATCATGATGACCGTTCCCCTACACAACCCGGTACGTGGGCTCCTGGATACGTTCGCTCTTGCAGCGGGGGCATCTGCCCGGCTTGGTAAAGCGCTTTCTCCTGTCAAAAACATATTCGCACGAAAGACACCTGGAAGCTATGATAATGAGCTTCTTCTTTTGTGACGTAACAGAACGTTCAATGTGGGAAAGATGGGCGTACACCTCCTTCTCCCTGATGCCGAGCATCTGTGAAAGATCCCTGGCTCTGCATTCCCCTTTGGAGAGCAGCACGATCATTTGTTGTCGAGTCGTTGGCATGTGAAGTAACTAAGAGGCGGTTCGCCGCGTTTCAAGGAGGCTGTCCCAGTCCATGGACATGAAAGTGTTGCTCAGCACATGGTCATCTTCAACAACGTTAAAGGTCAGGTTGCGGAACACCGTCCGCGCAATTTCGTGAACAGGCCCAACAGGTATAACATCATCGTTTTGCCCGTGATAGATAGTCACTGGAATATCAATCTTTTCTTGTAGATGGGCCTCGAATTCTGGAAACGTAAGGGCCGGGGCCAAGAGTACGAGCTTCTTGACCCTTTTTGGGTTTTTGCATGCAAATATTGCACCCATCAGTCCTCCAAAACTTGAGCCGATAATGATCAAGGATGTCTTGTCAGAAAGAAGCCTGTTCAGTTTGTCCATTCGGTGCCGGAGGGTTCCGGAAAAATCTTCGATTAGCATGTCAGGGCATGTTTTCCTGAAAAACCGGCCTTTGGTCCCACTGCTGCTGCCATCAAGGCCGTGAATAAACACTCTCGTAAGGCTCATAAAGGGGATGCCGTCATTTCTTGCTTATGCATATCTTCCTGTAATAGGCTTCAGCTCTTGACTTCGTGTCGTTTGAATCAGACATGATTCCAATGCCCTGTACCGTCTGGGGCTCTTGGCTGAAAAGTCTTTTGTAATCTTCATAGACATTTACCTTTTCAGAAACCCAGATTTCAAGAGAGGTGGATTGGTTTCTAAGCACGACGATTTTTGTTTTGCTGTTGTATGGGCTATCGGTGGTTGTGCCTTCGGGCACAGAAGCGCTCCAGACATACTTGATGTTTTCCGGTCTTAAAAGGCCGGGAAAGATCACGTAAATCCCTGCCCCGCTATCTCCGGTCTTCTTATGCCTCTCGTCGCCACCTTCAGGGAGTTCAAGGACCCGCCACTGCCAGCTCAAGAAGGGATATTCTTTAAGGTCGTATTGGAACTTCTTGGCTATGGGAACGTCCGAATTGATGGCTTTCGCTTCAAGGTAGCCTTCACTGCTTGTTCTTACCGTATATATCTTTTTTGCCTTGCTTTTCTGTCCCCAACGACATTTCCAGCCCTCAGGAAATGCACCGGCCTTGAACCTGGAAAAATCCTCAACCACTCTTATGACTTGATCTTCGTCGCCTGCCATCAGTGGTGGCACAGCCAGGATCGTTGATACAACAAAGAAAAAGATCAGAATTTTTGGATACAAGTTGCTAGACATTTTTTCCTCTGTACTATCACATATACCGAAATGCGGTTTTTAGCACACTGTTCGTAAGTCAGGTCAGTTCAGATGAAATCAAAGATTTCATGAGATCACCAAAGCTATAGGTCGTCATAGATTTGGTCCTCCTCAGCATAGCCCTGGAAAAATTTCACTGCTGCCCCTTTTCGGAAGTTAGCCTGTCGGGCAGGAATAACGTTATGATGAATCTCGGAAAATCCATATTTAGCTCATTCCTTGATGCCGAGGTACAATTCGGGGAAGAGACTAACGGCATACAGGGGATAATTGCAAATCTTCCCATCACGTCGCATATTCAAAAGTGTCGTCCGCGACAGGACGACCGGACGGAATTGGTGATCAAAGGAATTAAGGCTCTTGCTTTTGGGATTAATGCCTGCTTTTGCCTCAAGCGGGTAGATGTGGGAGTCAAATTCACACAAGAAATCGAGTTCAGCCTTTTTCCCTCTACTGGTCCAATAGCATAAATCGATCTGCTTTCCGGCATGCAACTGCTGGGCCACGTAATTTTTCACAAATGCGCCCTTGTATCCACTAAACAAACTACCGTTGCCGACAAGCGCTCTGGGGGATAGATTGGCCATCGCACCAAGAAGCCCTACATCAAGAACAAAGACCTTGAAGCTGCTTCGATTCATGTAACCTTTCAGTGGGCACTTCGCCGCAGTCACCTGGTAGGCTTTGTATATCAGCCCGGCCGCCTCAAGCCATTGAAGTGCGCTTTCGTATTCCCTGGCCCGGACACTCTTGCGAATTGCTGAAAAAATAAATTTTTTGTTCTCCCTTGAAAGGTGCGCCGGGATTGAATTCCATATCATGCCTAATTTGGGTATGTCCGAAGTTATGGAGTGTTTGGCAAAGTCCAGCATGTAGGAATCAATGATTTCCTTTTGATTTTCCCTCACCTCGGTGAGATTGCCGGTTTCAACGAAATGTTTGACTGGTTCCGGCATCCCTCCAACAAAAAAATACTTCCTCAGCCATTCAACCAGTTCATTGTGAAAGGGTTGCGGAAAAGGGATGAAGTCCTTTTTTGTTTCGAGTAGCTGCCTTAGTCCCGGTTTGCCTACGGCACACAGATACTCCAAGAAAGTCAGTGGATACATATTCAGGAAATTGACTTTGCCTACCGGGAAAGACTTTGGGCGAGAGAGCGTGATGCCGATTAAAGATCCTGCTGTGGCAATATGATGCTCACCGGCTTGCTCGCTAAAGTACTTCAGTGCGTTTAATGCGTAATTGGATGCCTGTATCTCGTCAAATATAATCAGATCAGTCCCTGGTTTGATTTCATGATCCAGGTACAGGGATAAATTGGCAATTATGGCTTTTGGGTCCAGTTTTTGTCTGAAGAAGTCATCGAGGGCCGGGTTTTCTTCAAAATTGAAATATGCAACGTTCTCATACTCTTCACGTCCGAACTTCTGCAGTATATACGTTTTTCCAACCTGACGCGCACCCCGCAGGAGCAGCGGCTTGCGCCGTTTGGACGATTTCCATTCCAGCATTTTCCGGTAGATATCGCGTTTCATGTTGATGATGATAATTGACACCGGCAAGCATGTCAAGCACTTTGGGCGTCAATCGTGGGAACCACCACCTTATTGCGGTGTTTAATGTGATAATTATCACGTTTTTACGATGAATAACCTGTAATTCCCTTCAGCTTGCTGCGGGGAGACTTTCATGAACCGGCTCTAAAAGGATTGCTTAGTGCTTCAATTCGCAACTACTGTAACGTATTTAAAGATGTGAAGTTTGCGCATTTGCTTACTCCATTCCCCGCCGATTCGGCCCGAGCTCATGGCCGAGGGCAGCACTAAGTCCTGAGGGCCCGCCGTTTTTGAGCGAGCCCTAAGTGCCAAATGAGGGAATCTTCCTCCATTTTCTTTTCAGCTTCTGGCGGATTAATGATGGCCTAATATGGAACCTGAATCAAATTATTCCTGCTGAACTCCAAAACAATACAGTCATAGTGCATAGAACATGCATCAGCTGCTAACAGGGAAGAATCTCGCATCTCCATGAAATATTGAAACTTCTTCTTTATGACTTTCTCCTCTGAACCCCGCGTGGCACACTGCTCTTTCGAAACCCTTTTGTGCTTTCTTCGCTGAAAAGGATCAGGTGGCCTGAGGCCGTTTTTTGACGGACCTGCGCCTTGCGTTTGGCATCGCCATATTTTCCAAATCTACCGCCCGTGGACACTTCCTTGAAGATCTCGCATCAGAGTTATTCAACATAGCCTGCCCTGTGAAATCATGTTTGCTTTTATTTAACTGGGGTCAATAACGTCCCGTATCTTCCCCAGATCTACTGAATTGTAAACCTATAATCCAATGGACGTCCCAAAAAACGTCCCAAAAAATGGTAGCTTCTCAAAAAGTCGGGGCTCTTTGCTTGGCACGGTATCCTCAAACCCACCCTTTACAATCCCCATAAATGTTTGATAAGATTACTCCAACGCGGTTCAGTTCGACGATCTTGGATCGCAAATTTCATCGTTTTTGTTGTGATCCACCGAGAGATTTAGCATTTTATGTACCATACAATAAATCCGGCACTCAATTAAATCAGTATGTTGCCAAAGGCAAAATGGCTTTTATGCACGAAAACCGGTGCATTTGTCGTTTGGCTATAGGGTCTCTTTTGTCCGTCAATTATTAGTTCGGGGCTCACCTGTCCAGTTTGAACAACCATATTAATATATGTATATTTATATTGCTTTTATCCCTCCCCCTTGATATTACTAAATTATGAAAAGGGTAAGATTTGAGTGGGATGCAAAAAAAGACAAGCAAAACCAGGAGAAACATGGGGTCTCATTTGAATTTGCCCAATATGCCTTTACCGATCATGACCGCATTATTGCCGAGGATTTAAGTCACAGCCAAAAGGAAAAACGATATTACTGTTTCGGTAAAGTCGGAGATGGAATTATAACAGTTCGTTTCACATATCGTGGTA
>JADFWI010000220.1 GCA_015222985.1 Pseudomonadota bacterium
AGGGAGTTATCTGCGGTACTGATCCCAAGTTTTCAAAGGGACCTTTCTTGACGCCAGAGCTGATATTTACGAACCAGCGCGTACGTGCCCATGGCACGCTCTGCCGTTTCAAAAAACGGAACCCCGGCCTCACAAAAGCTTTGGGCAAGACTCCGATCGAACTCGGGAATGCTCACCATGATAAAGGTTTTCTTAGATTCTTCGCTGACTTGGATCATGGATTCTGTGTAGAGACGATTGGTCTCTGGAGTCAGCCCTCTCCCCACAATTACCAAAGTATCTACCCCAGGGTCTGCAGCAGCTGCTCGAGCAGCCTGTACGTACATTTCTATCTTTAGGGCTGAACTGAGACCCAGATCTATGGGGTTGCGAAGACTCGTCCCTGTTGGAGGGACGAATGTGGCCAGGGTCGAACGGGTCTGTGCTGAGAGTTCTGCCAGCCTAAGCCCCGAATTACCACAGGCCTCAGCTGCGGACACAGCGAGTCCACCAGGCCCAGCGATAATGGCCATGCGATCCCCTAGGTGAGAAGGGAGTAAAGCAAAGCCCATCAAGGCATCCACCCATGCCTCGAAGCCCACGACTGGAACCGCTCCGCTTTGTCCAACCACACCTTTCCATATCTCCTGTGGGGCAGTCAACGCCCCAGTGTGAGAGGCAGCTGCCCGGCATCCCTCAGGATTCAAGCCCAGCTTCCATATAATCACTGGTTTCTTCAGTGAGGCGTTTTTCAGGGCGTTGAGAAAAGATACACCGTCCTTAATTCCCTCCAGATAGGCTCCAATGACCAGTGTCTCAGGATCCTTTCCTAAGTAGGTTAAAAAATCCGTACTCGTGAGATCGCATTCATTTCCCAGGCTCACTACCTTGCTGAAACGAATCCCCTTTTTGGAGGCCATAACCCCCAGGATATTGGTCAGGGAACCACTATGGGAAATGATGGACACGGGCCCTGGTTCCCTTGGAAGTTGAGGGAAGTTAGAAAGACCTGTCTTAGGAGAGTAAACCCCCATGCAGTTCGGCCCGAGAAGACGCATCCCAGCAGCCCGGGCCACGCGCACGAGTTCCCTTTCCATGGCTATCCCCTCATCGGTCCCGGTTTCCTTGTATCCCGCCGTGAAAAGAACAGCCCCCTTGACCCCTTTGTTTGCGCATTCCTGGATGACTGAAAGGGCACGATCGTGTGGGACTAACACAATGGCGAGATCCACTGCCCCGGGTATGGCAGAGATGCTGGGATAGGCCTTAAGCCCGTCGATCACTTTCGCCTTCGGGTGAACAGGGTAGATGTGCCCTGGAAAGCCCTGATCCAGGAGGCCCATGAGAAAAACTTTTCCACTCTTCATTCCCCTGGGCACTCCCACAACGGCCACTGATTTGGGGTGAAAGATGGCCTCTATTTGTGCAATCACCCCATGCGCATTGTCCATAATTCAGCTCGCCTTAGAACGAAAAGTGATTGTGCGTCGATCTTTACCGCAGGAGCCTTTCCTTACTCCAGCACAGTGATGTTCTTCTTCCTGCACATATCCTTGAGCACCTTAGGCCATACCGTGACACTGACCTCTCCAAGGTGTGCCTTCTTGAGAAGCAACATAAAGGTGCGCGACTGCCCAATGCCACCACCAATACTGAGTGGGATGTCGTTGTCTATAAGTGCCTGGTGATATGGCAACGTGAGCAAATGGAGTTGTCCGGTGATTTTAAGCTGCTTCCTGAGTGTGTCGGCATTCACGCGGATTCCCATAGAGGTAAGCTCGTGCCGGCGTTTAGTCACCGGGTTCCAGACAAGAATATCACCGTTAAGTCCATGCATAGGTCTGTTATCTGTGGATTGTGTCTCGGTGACCCAGTCATCATAGTCTGCTGCCCTCATTTCGTGCGGGTAGCCGTCCTTGAGTGTCCAGCCAATCCCATAGATGAAAATTGCTGGGTATTCCTTAAGGATCTCTGTCTCGCGCTGTTGACGTGGCAGATTCGGGTACCTTTCAAGGATATCCTCGGCATGGAGAAAGGTAAGCGTATCAGGCAAGTTAGGGTATTTGTCCGTTTTCAACTGCGGAAAGAGCTCCTGAACATGGGTTTCGGCACCCTTGAGAACTTTCCAGATCTTCTCGATCACCTCTGTTAGAAACTGCAAGTTTCGTTGCTTCTCAGTGATCACCATCTCCCAGTCCCACTGGTCCACATATGCACTGTGATCATGATCAAGGAAGTAATCCTTGCGCACGGCGCGCATATCAGTGATAAGTCCCTCGCCCACTTCCATTCCGAACTGCTTTAGGGCCATGCGTTTCCATTTGGTTGCAGCCTGCACAACATCGGCTTGGACCGGGTTTTTATCATGATCGTTTGAAATGTGGAACCGGATTGGGGTACGGGAGCCGTCCCGGTCCAGATAGTCATTGACTCCGCTCTCGGAGTCGACAATCAAAGGAACCGTAACCATCATCAGATTGAGCTCCTTGCACAGATTTGCCTCGATGTAGGTTTTTACTGAAGTGATTGCCTTCTGGGTTTCCTTTGGGGTTAGTAAGGGGCTGTAGTCTTGGGGCAGGATTGTTTCTAACTTGTCATAGTCGCCGATGCCTGGCCCTGCCAAATCTGCCCTCTTGTCTGCCATTGTGATTTTTCCTTTTTTTGAATAACAGTTTTCAAATGAGAGGCGGTCTAACATCGACGCACGGAAATCTCAATCGCATTTTCTTCAAAAGCAATCATCTTTTACCGTGGAACGTCTGAATCCCTGATTTAATGTACCGATAGAAAGACTTGGATACAGGTCTTTATCCTTCACCATTTCTTATGTCGATGTGAATAATGAAGATATTACCTTAGTCAGCTGTTTAGACTTGCCCGCCGTCCGTCTGGCGGGCCTTATCTCAGATTTGAGTTAATAGATTTGGCTTGCCTGCCGTCCTTTTTATCCGCCGTCCTTTTTATCCGCCGTCTTTGTGGCGGACTGGCGGACTGGAGGACTGGCGGACTGGCGGGTTTCCCCCTAAATTCATAATCTTTTACAGTTTAAGTATGATGGTCTCGTAAAAAGTCTTCTCACCTTGTCATTTCGAGTGAAACGAGAAATCTTTAAAACATAATCCCGACATGTCGGGATAAAAACAAGATTTCTCCCTTTGGTCGAAATGACAT
>JADFWI010000221.1 GCA_015222985.1 Pseudomonadota bacterium
CAAGGGATCGGCGTAAACGACTACAGCCTCACCCTTGACGCCTTGCATCTGCAGCACCCTCGGCTTTTGCAACGTTAGGGTTTACCTCCTGCACCAACTGATTTCGTCAAGAAGCCTTTTGCCAAGACTATGTCACTACTATCCTTCTCGGACAGCCTCACGGAGTGAAGGAGTTCTTCAGTAAGAGTAACAAGAATCGTGCCAAATCAAGCGCCTGTCATCCTTTGCTAACAGTTTCAAATAGTTGACGTGTATTACGCGCTGAGTCCGGCCCGCCATAATTGAGAACAAAATGTCACACTTGTGGAATCTGATACCACTTGTTGGAAAGACTTTTCACTTTGGCTCCTTGAAATTCATGCTTTGCAGCGTTCGCCTTGAGAACATCACGTGATAGCTTTTTTGTTCCGGTTTGTCCCGATTAGAAAAAGGAAAGTTAAGCGTTCCCGAGATCAAGGACATGGGCGACTTAAAGTCGCGGAAAAAAAGCGCTTGACATTAAAACGTTCGTTTAATATAAATGTTTGTTAGACAAAATGGAGCCGGTGCGATGACTATTCGAAAAGACAATCATGACTTGACTAAAGAACGCATACTTAATGAGGCCGAAGCCCTCTTTGCGCAGAAAGGCTTTGGCGCAGTCAGTGTCAGAGAAATCACTTGTGCTGCCAACTGTAATCTTGCGGCCGTAAATTACCATTTTAGGAATAAGGGAAATCTTTATATAGAGGTTTTCCGCGTCCGCTGGGTTCCCAGGGCCATGCGCCTGCAAAAACATTTCAGGAGATCTCTGGCCGCTCAAGGCCCTCCTTCTCCGACAACGGTGGCTCAAGCCCTTGCCGAGGCCTTTTTAAAAGGGCCGCTATCCGATGAAGAGCGCCAGCGCCATTTCCAGCTTATGACAAGAGAGTTGGGCCAGCCTACTGAGGCCTTTGAGATTGTGGCCGACGAGGTCATGCGGCCGTTTTTTGAAGAGTTGGCCAGCATGTTGCGTCCGGCTATGCCTAAGGGGCTGAGAAGCGAGCAGGTGCTGCTGAACATCTTAAGCATATTTTCCATGGTGCTTTACTTCAACTTTGCACGGGTGGCAATCAGCCGTATCACCGGGCGCGAATACGATGCAGCCTTTAAGAACCGATTGGTAAAACACATCGTGGAATTTTCCCTTAAAGGGCTGGGCGGCCTCGAAAAGGAGGGGCTCCGGTGAAGCACGCGCTTCTCTGTCTGTCTATTGCCTTAGCGGCTCTCCTTGTATCCAGCGGATGTATGAAGCTGGGCCCGGATTATCACAGGCCTGACACCGGCATCCAAGCGCCTGGGACTTACCAACATGCCCTGACCGAGACAGCGGCACCGGAGCCCCAAGACCCGTGGTGGGAGGCTTTTGGCAAATCAGAGTTGAATCAAGTGGTGGGGGAAGTCTTGAAAAACAACCTGGACATCAAGAAGGCCACAGCAAGAATCCTGGAGGTGAGGTCCCAGTTTGTTCAGGCCAGGGCCGACCGCTTTCCCACCATAAACCTTCAGGGTCAAGGCCAACGGCAACGCCAGCCGGCAACGACTTTCATCTCAGGGACTTCCCAAAAGAGAGAAACTGAAAGTTACACTCTCACCTTGCCCGCTTCGTTTGAATTGGACCTGTGGGGTCGGTTGGCTCGGGCCGAAGAAGCGGTTCAGGCCGATCTCCTGCAGGCAGAAGAGAATCGTCACACTGTGGCCCAAACCGTGGTGGCAGAGACGATCAGTCTCTATTTTCAGATTGAGTCTCTCGATCGGCGAATACAGATTACAGAACAGAGCATCAAAGGCTTCCGTCGCAGCCTGGCCTTGGTGGAAAATCTTTACGAGCGCGGCCTGACATCCGTTTTGGATTTAAGACAGGCCCGCCGAATTCTGGCACAGGCCGAAGCCTTACTCCCATCCTTGCGCCAGGACCATGGCACCACCCAACAGAAATTGGCCGTACTGCTGGGACGATATCCCAAGACCCGACTTCCTCGAGTCCAGCCGGAAGAGTATCTTAGGCGTTTGGCCCCGGTGCCACCGGGTTTGCCCTCTGATCTCTTGTTACGTCGGCCGGATATAAGAGCGGCAGAGGCCAATTTAAAGGCCTTAAACGCCCGAGTGGGGGTGAGCAAGGCCAGCCGTTTCCCTCGCATTACCTTGACGGGCAGTTTCGGCTATTCCAGCGACCAATTGAATCAACTCGTCCAGCCTGAAAGCGAATTGTGGAACATAGCCTTGGGCGTCGTGCAACCATTATTTGACGCGGGCAAATTGAAGGCCGGCCAACGGGCTGCCGAGGCAAGATATGAGCAAGGCCTCGCCGACTACGCCAAAACCGTATTGACCGCTTTTTCCGAAGTGGAAGGTGCTTTCTTGACTCGCAAGGAGCAGTTGGAACGTCGGGACCGGACACTTCGTTTTTTAGAGGAGGCCCGGGCCACGCAGAGGGTGGCTGAGAAGCGGTATGAACGGGGTCTGGAGGATTACCTGACTGTGCTGGACGCCCAGCAAACCCGGTTTCAAGCCGAGCAGAATCTGGTCGGGGTCGACCTGGCCATACTGACCAACCGTGTCACCCTGCACCGCGCATTAGGCGGCGGGTGGGGGGGAACGGGCTCATAAGCGCTAAGTTATTTTTACACCGGATGGACTGTGGAAGGTTTACTGAAAAGAATGAACATCTTTCAAAACAATTCCGTACGGCATAAATGTAACCTGTAAACATTTACAAAACAACTTAAGGGCTATCTATCATGAATAAAACCAAGAGACGTTTTTTGCATGTTGCCACTACGATTGTCCTTGTCGCCGTCGGGGCGGTGGTCATGGGCAAACTGACAGCAAGCAGACCACAGCTCAAAAAGCGCAAGCCGTCCGCCGCGGTACCGGTCATACGGACGCTAGAGGTCAAGACAGGGCCGCAGTCGGTTCTCATACGGGGGGAAGGCACGGTAAGACCTTTGCGGGAGATCGATCTGTCGCCGCAAGTGGGAGGCGAAGTCGTTTATGTGTCGCCTGCCCTGGTGAACGGCGGTGAATTCAGCAAGGGCGACACGTTGCTGCGTATAGATCCGGTGGATTACCAGTTAGCGGTAATTCTGGCCAAGGCCAAGGTGAAAGACGCTGAAAGTCGTCTTGAGTTGGCCAGAGAACAGGCCGCTGCAGCACAGGAAGAGTGGCATCTGCTTCACGCCGACAGTAGTCCAAAGGCAAACAGAAAACCGCCCCCGCTGGTGGCCAAGGAGCCCCAACTGGCCGCGGCCCGTGCCAGGCTGGAGGCGGACCGGGCCGATCTCAGAAAGGCCCGGTTGAACCTGGAACGAACAGAGATCAAGGTCCCATTTCACGGGCGGGTAAGTGAAGAAAACGTAGATATCGGCCAATATGTCTCAATCGGAAAGCCCCTGGCCGCCATCTATTCCACTGAGGCGGCCGAGATTGTCGTGCCCTTGGAAGACGAGAACGCATTCTGGTTTCACATCCCCGGTTTTACCCCAGGAAACGGCCCTGGTTCCACGGCAAAGGTCAGTGCCCGTATTGCCGGACAGGACCTCACCTGGCCGGCCACGGTGGTACGCACCGAAGGAAAAGTGGACGAGCGAACCAGGATGATCAACGTGGTCGTGCGTGTGGAAAGCCCTTATGCCAAGAGGCCGCCCCTTGCGGCGGGCCTCTTTGTCACAGTGGATATCAAAGGCCGCACTCTGCCCGATGCCGCGGTCATCCCCCGGTCCGCCTTGCACGAGGACGATGTGATCTGGGTTGTGAACAAGGACGGCCGGCTTTGTTTTCGCAAAGTGGACGTGGCCTTGATTCAGGGTGATGAGGCAATGATTCAGGCCGGTCTGGAAGACGGGGAAAGGGTGGTCACCACAACTCTTCAGACTGTCACTGACGGCATGGCTGTGCGCATTGCACGGATCAAGGAGGCGGGCAGTTCATGAAAGGGATCATCGGCTGGTTTGCGCGAAATCACGTTGCGGCCAATCTGTTAATGATTTTTCTTTTATTGGCAGGCACGGTCACAGGCCTGACCATGAAGCTTGAGGTCTTTCCCGAAACCTCTCCGGATCGCATCTCCATAAGCATGGCATATCCCGGCGCCTCTCCGGCCGAGGTGGAGGAAGCGATTGTGCGTCGGATTGAAGAAAACATTGCCGGTCTGGCCGGTATTAAGCGCATCGATTCCGAGGCCCGGGAAGGGTTCGGATCGGTGAGCATTGAAGTCATGAAAGACTGGGACTTAAAGGCACTCCTGGACGAGGTCAAGGCCGAGGTGGATCGCATTACCACCTTTCCCGACGAGGCTGAAGAACCCGTGGTTCGGGAGGTGACCCGGCGAAGGCAGGTGATCAATGTCGCCATTTACGGTGATGTGCCGGAGTCGACCATCAAGCGCTTGACCGAAAAGATCAAGGACGACATTACCAATCTGCCGGACATCACCTATGCCGAACTCTCCGGTATACGGGAGGGCGAAATTCAGATTGAGATCTCTGAGCAAACCCTTCGCCGTTACGGACTCACCCTGGGCCGGGTGGCTGAAATCATAAGAAAGACCAGCCTCGATCTTCCGGCCGGCAGTGTTAAGACTTACGGCGGGGAAATCCTGGTCCGAACCAAGGGCAGGCGGTACTACGCCGCTGATTACAAGGATGTGGCTGTCATCACCCGCTTCGACGGGAGCAAGGTCACGCTGGGACAGATCGCAAATGTGAAAGACGGATTTGAAGATGTGGATCTCTTCACCCGGTTTCAGGGCAAGCCCTCTGGCGTTATCGAGGTGTACCG
>JADFWI010000222.1 GCA_015222985.1 Pseudomonadota bacterium
CAACCTGACGCCATTGGCTTTAAAGGCGGCATGTCAATATTAGTCGAATGTAAATGTTCTCGCGCTGACTTCCGCAGAGATAGCAAAAAACATTTCAGGCAAGAGTTTACATACGGAATGGGCAATTCACGATACTATATGGCTCCTGTGCGAATGATAGATGTCAGCGAATTGCCTCCCATGTGGGGGTTGCTGGAAGTTTATGAGTCACAAATCAGGATCAAACATAAAGGAGAATTTTTCGAGGAGGCTAATAAAACCGGAGAAGTTGCGCTCTTAACGTCTGTTATACGCCGCCTGGAAATATCAACAGCAGTATTTGTAAGACATGAAGAGGAGACAACCGATGATCAAAATAGATAAAATAACAATCAAGGGATTCAAAAAACTCAAAAAGGCTAAGGTCCAGCTATCCCCGGGCGCGAACCTTTTGCTTGGCCATAACGAAGAAGGCAAAACCTCCCTAGAGGACGCGATCATCTACGCTCTGACAGACAGCATCCAAGGTCAGTCTAAGGGGGCTTTTATTGAGGCGATCAATGATCAGTATAAGAAGGCATCTGTGACAATCACCGGGCAAGCGGGGACATCCCCATTTAACATCAAAAGAACTTTAGCCAAAACAAATAGATCCGGGCCCTCCCCTGTCCAAATTGGGGCTCAACTGGGCGTTGACCCACATATCCTGTCAGCATGCCTCAACGCCAATTACTATTTTGATCTTGATCCCGCGTATCAAAAAAAGCTCATCATTAAGGCCCTGGGCCTGAAACCTACCCTGAAGGATGCCTTTATCGCCCTCCATGAAAAAAGATGTGCCTCAAATGTCTGTGAGGAGTTCTGGAATGAAGAGGTTATCAGGGAAATCGATCATCTTGGATGGGATGCCGGCTACAACACAGCTTATGGTTTACGCCGGGAAGCAGGACAAAGAATCAAGATTCTGGAAAGCGATAAGCCTAAGCTGATTACTCAAGTTGCCATGGGAGACAGACAGGTCCTCATGGATGCCGTTATGACAGGCCATAAGAAAAAACCCATCGAAAGACGAGAAGAGGAACACGGAATAAGGCTCAAACAGCTTTACAAGGAATTAGGAAGAATCAAAGCCTTGTCAGAAGCAGACAAAGGGATAGCAGAGAAACAATTAGAAATCTGCCAAACCGAAGAAGCTAGGCGTGCAAAAGAACCAAAGTGGACAAAGGAGGACACCGCAGAAGCCGCCAAACTAAAAAAGGCAAAAAGTGAGTTCCATGCCAATGTCAGAAAAGACATTGATACTCTTGAAGACTTGGCCGAAACTACTAAGGGCCTTTTGATTGAGAATAAAGAGAAATGGATAAGTGATCTAGCATGTCCTATTCCTGACGAATCCGGGCATAAAATGTGTCCTGCCATCGAACCAGATTGGTCCGAGCAACAAAAAGAAATTGATGGTCTGGAAAATCGGATCAAAGCAGTTGTGGAAAGAGAATTTCCCGAGCAAAAAGAATGGGACAACCTCTCAGAAAAGGCTACTGAGTGCAAAGACAACATTGCTCACATAAAAATATTGAAAAAAGACATCAAAGAGCTTGAGGGAAAGCTGGAAAATGCCAAACCTGAAGCAGGTGAGAAAAAAGAAGCTATTGAAATTTCAATAGAAGCTCTTGAAGAAAAGGTAGAGCATCTAAAAGTAGCACAATCGGCAATCACCTGGAATAAGGCAACCTATGCAATACTGGAATCAACTCAGACAAAAATTGATGAGACCGAAACAAAACGCGAACATTATGATAAGCTGTGTACGCTGCTTGCCCCTGACGGCATACCCGGAGAACTTGTGGCGGAAAAGCTGGGGGTTTTGAATGCCAGGTTAGGGGAACACGCGCCGATGATGGGAGTTAATATCCTCTTCCTGGATGATCTTAGCCTCGTGCAAGCCGACAAGAAGCAGTTGTGGACACTCGGAGGCGCCGAAACCTCACGCGTGAGAATGGCCGTTGCAGAGGCTATCGGTCACGCAACCGGAGTGGGCCTGTTATTGTTGGACGAGCTTAATATCAGTGTGGCCGCTGACAGCGCCAGGGTGAGAAACTGGCTCATTGACATAGGCAAGACTACCCAGGTCGTTGCTGCAGCCGCTACTAATGCCCTGAGTCCTCCCAGCGAAGTAGGAAATGTGCCGATAAGAATGTTTTGGGTTGAGGATGGATCAATAAAAAAACTCTAAGGACTAAACGCATGAAACAATGTGCCGGAGGTTAAATAAGGAATGAAACCCAAAATAATAACATTGTGCGGATCTTCCCGTTTTGTAGACATCATGGCCGTGTGTGCCTGGATTCTTGAACGTGACGAACAAGTTATCACAATGGGCCTTCATTTATTGCCACAGTGGTATGCCACGAAAGAAGAAATTCCAGATCATCTTGCAGAGCATGAAGGCGTAGCCGATAAACTGAATGAACTGCATCTTCGGAAAATTGACATATCATCTGAAATTTTTGTGGTTAATAAAAATGATTACATTGGAGAAGATACCCTGAGAGAAATCAAGTATGCTCAGGCAAATAAGAAAGATATTAGATGGTATACTCATGATCCTCTTGGAGACAAGGTCGAAAAAATCATATCTAAATTTTTAAATATTTTAGGAAAGGAGGCATAAAATGTTACAAATAAACGTCACAAACATTGATGATGGTCAGCTTATTGCGAAAATCAACGAGGCTCTGCAAAAGTCAGGCATAGATATCGCCGCTCGTCCCGAGGTTACGTCAAAGCGAGTAGTAACCATCAAGATCGGTCTAACGCCTGCAGACCAATATGTTGCAGTTGACCATCAGGTAATCGGCCTTGAACCACCAGACGCACCAACCAGGACTATTGCTTTCATGGATGGGACTGCACTGGTCAAACAACTGCCACTGTTCGATAATGTTCGAGCAGTCAAAAAGGAAGAAGAGAAGGAGGTCATAGAAAACCATGGCTAAAGAAATCACCGATTCGGGAGCTTTTGAATTAATTGTTAATGCCAAAGAAAAGGCATTGCCCAATGGTAACTGGAAGCCCGGCCCCATTGCCGGAGATGTTTTGATAGCTCATCAAGACTATTCAATACACAAAGAGCCGCCGCTTCGACACCAACTCAAAGACGTTGCCAGCTTTGTTGAGTATTGCAAAACAGAACTTGATCCAGATATTGGAGGTATAATTTTTTATACCAATGACGGTCTTGTCGGTCTTCACAATTGTTACGCCCCGACCGGAAACAGGGTTCGGTATGA
>JADFWI010000030.1 GCA_015222985.1 Pseudomonadota bacterium
TTAATTTTTATTTATAGGTAAAAACCAACCCATAAGAATAACTTATGGATAGCATAAATTTAATTGCTTTGACAGTGTTTATTCAATCATCCATAAATATAATCTCGCTAAATTTTTCAGGATTTCTCCGGTTAAAGGCTTCGAAACAGATTCAATACCGCTACTAAAGGGGTTTTACATATATCTGCAACCACTTAGCAAAAAGGAGGAGAAAAATGCCAGATGAAAATAAAGGAAGGTTTCCGGATCCCCACGAGTATCAGATTCCACCCGAGCTTGAAGGCTGGGAAGAGATGTACCCGTCCCATCATCTGTTTTCCAAGGACAGGGCCGATTGGGAAAAGGGTCAATTCTGGTATCTGGATAAGATCCACGCTCCTGAGCCCATGCCGCCCCTGGACCTGATCTTTCAGGAGGCTTGGCAGATCTCCCTTTCACAATATACCACCAGGGTGTTCTGCATTCCGCCGGCCCAGGGGATCGCTCAGCGGATGGTCGGGGGTTACATGTACATTTGCGCCATTGCACCGCCGCCCGATGAGATCATTGGAGAGAAGGCTGCGCTGTTTGAAAAACGGGTGTTTTACGTATTCGAGCATTATGATGAACTGTGGGACAAATGGCTGACCAAATTCAAGGCCCTGGGTGAGGAAATGAAGGCCGTGGAGGTCCCAGCGGAACTGCCGAATTATGTTCCTGACGATCAGGTTTTGCCTGCTCCTACCGGATGTTATGTCTCATACGATCTCATCGAATCCTTTGACAAACTTGTCAATCAAATGTTCAAAGGATGGCAGTATCATTTTGAGATGTTGAACCTGACTTACCTGGCTTACCTGATGTTTGCCGATGTGGCCAGAAAGCTCTTTCCAGGTATCAATGAGAGCGCAATCGGAAAGATGGTGGCTGGGGCTTATGTGTCCATGTTTAAACCTGAGGAAGAACTTTGCAAGCTTTCCAGACTGGCACATTCAACCAAGGGAGTTGCGGACATTCTGAAAAGCGTATCTTCCGTCGAAGAAAAAATCGTCGAACTTGAGAAGACACCCGAAGGGAAGAGCTGGCTTGACGAGTATGAAAAAGCCAAGGACCCGTGGTTCTATGTATCGTGCGGGAGCGGCTGGTACCACCATGAAGGAAGCTGGATTACGACCCCGGAGATTCCATACAGTTATATTAAGAGCTACCTGGAACGACTTGACAGGGGAGAAACCATAGAACGGGCATTAGACAAGATCGACAAAGAACGGGACGAAGTTGTTACTAAATATATGGCACTGATAAAGACAGACGAAGACAGAAAAGCGTTTGACGACGCTTACAAGACTGTTCGGACCATATACAGGTATGCTGAAGATCATTTGTTTTGGGTCGAGCACTGGTTTCATACCATATGGTTTTCCAAGATCAGGAATCTGGGAACGCTGATGGTCGATGCGGGTATGATCGATGCAGTGGATGACATTTTTATGTTCAACCGTTACGAGGTTCCAGAACTTCTTACCGAGGTTGCCACCGGCTGGGCTCTGGGTGTGGATATCCCCATGAGGGGTTCGTACTACAAAGCCAAGGCCGCAAAGCGCAAAAAAATTCTTGAGGCTGCAAGATCCTGGAACCCGACTCCTGCCCTGGGTGTGCCTCCCGAAGAAGTGGCCGAACCGTTCACCATCATGCTGTGGGGTGTTACCACGGACAGGGTGCAGGAATGGCTCAAGGGTGTCGATGAAACGGCCCAGGGAGATATCTCTGAGATCAAGGGATTCGCTTCTTCTGCAGGAGTAGTTGAAGGGCCCGCACGGGTACTCAAGCTGCTCAAGGAGATCGTTGATATTCAACCCGGCGAGATCATCGTATGTCCCACCACCAATCCCTCTTGGGCGCCTGTGTTTACCAATATCAAGGCTGCGGTAACGGATATTGGCGGACTCACCAGCCACGCGGCTATTGTGTGCAGGGAATACGGTGTCCCTTCGGTTACCGGTACAGGATTGGCCACTTCGGTCATCAAAACCGGAGATATTATCAAAGTGGATGGCGATACGGGTGTGGTCACCATTGTAAAAA
>JADFWI010000223.1 GCA_015222985.1 Pseudomonadota bacterium
CAATGGAGAAGGAGCTCAGGTTTGCCATTCGCGAAGGTGGTCGTACGGTAGGGGCCGGCGTTATCAGCGAAATACTGGAATAGCGGGCATAACGAGCCCGACACAGAAGGAGTGAAAACGTGAGGATCATTGTTACGTTGGCCTGCAGCGAGTGCAAGCGCCGGAATTACACGACAACCAAGAATAAACGAACAACGCAGGGAAAGCTTGCATTTAAGAAATACTGCAAATTTTGTCGGACACACACCTTGCACAAGGAAACCAAGTAGTTGGTTGAAATGTGACGGACCTGGAAGGGACGTACTCTTATTGCAGGCCAGTAGCTCTAACGGTTAGAGCACCGGACTCCAAATCCGGGTGATGGGGGTTCGAATCCCTCCTGGCCTGCCACTATACGAGGTGTTCACCAAAAAAGGAGATTCATGGGACGTCTCAAGAAGAAAAGGCCAGCATCGACAAAGAAGAAGGGTCGAAAAAAGGCCGTTAAGGAGAATGATCTCCAGCGGGGCACTGAGAAACCCTTGGTTTCAGACTTGACACATCAGAAAAAGGCTGAGCCAAAGGAGTTAGTGAAGAGCAAGAAGGAGGTTCCCAAGGCAATCACGCCCTCAGGGCGGGGGATTCAACTGGCCTTTTGGGGGAAGGCGACACAGTTTCTCAGGGAGGTAAGAATAGAACTCAGGAAGGTTACGTGGCCTTCCAAAAAAGATGCCATGGCATCTACTGCCGTTGTCATTGTCCTGGTGTTTATTGTTTCTGCGTTTCTCGGTTTGGTGGACGTGGGGCTGTCCTCTCTGATTCGTTTGGTGCTTCAGTGAGACTCCCAACTCCTAAAGTTGTAGAAAATTCGAGAGATCTGACTAATGAGGATAAAGCGTGGCTCTTAAATGGTATGTAGTTCATACTTACTCGGGGTATGAGAATAAGGTAAAAACTGCCTTGGAAGAGCAGTTTGCATCTTCGGCTCATCCTGACCAGATTGGCAAGGTCTTGATCCCTACTGAGCAGGTTGTGGAACTGGTCAAGGGAAAAAGAAAGACATCCTCAAGGAAGTTCTATCCTGGCTATATTCTGGTGCAGATGGAGCTGAATGAGGACACTTGGCACATAGTAAAGGACACGCCAAAGGTAACCGGCTTTCTGGGCGGTCGAGACACGCCTGCCCCGCTGACTGATGCGGAGGCCGAACAGATCCTGGGCCAGGTAGAGGCCGGAAAGCTCAAGCCTCAACCGAAATATCTGTTTGAGCCGGGAGAGGATGTCCGAGTCATTGACGGTCCCTTCACGAACTTTACAGGGACAGTGGAAGACGTGAAACCGGACAAGGGCAAAATCAGGGTCATGGTTAGTATTTTTGGGCGGCCGACCCCGGTAGAGTTGGACTTTGTTCAGGTAAGCAAGGTGTAGGCGGCCGCATGCCTCAGCAGAACGAAGAAGAATGGAGCAGATGATATGGCAAAAAGAATGATAGGTTCGATCAAGTTGCAGGTTCCGGCCGGGCAGGCCAACCCTTCCCCACCCATTGGCCCAGCTTTGGGACAGCAGGGGGTCAACATCATGGAATTCTGCAAGGCCTTTAATGCAAAAACCGCTGGTCAAGAGGGGATGATCATACCGGTAGTGATCACTGTTTATCAGGATCGCTCATTTTCCTTTGTCACAAAAACGCCTCCCGCATCAGTCCTGCTGAAGAAGGCAGCTAAGATTGCCAAGGGCGCCGGTGACCCAAAGCGGGAAAAGGTCGGCGAAGTGACACGGCCCCAGGTCGAAGAAATAGCCAAGATGAAGCTTGTGGATTTGAACGCAAACGACTTGGATAGCGCCTGCAAGATCATAGAAGGTACGGCTCGAAGCATGGGGATTGAAGTAGTTTGATGGCGAAAGGGGTTCTAGGGTTTACTATGAGAAAACGTGGGAAGAAATTCAGTGAGTCAGCAAAGCGAATTGACCGGAACAGGACTTACGATTTTGCGGAGGCATTGAAGTTTGCCGTGGACATGTCTTATGCTAGATTTGATGAGGGCATTGACGTTGCAGTGCGTTTGGGGGTGGATCCCAGGCATGCCGATCAGATGGTCCGCGGTTCAGTCATGTTGCCGAATGGCACGGGCAAAGAAGTCAAGGTCTTGGTTTTTGCAAAGGGTGAGAAAGAGACGGAGGCCAGGGAAGCTGGGGCGGATATTGTGGGAAACGACGACCTGCTGGAAAAGATCAAGAAAGGCTGGCTGGAGTTTGACAAGGCTGTTGCGACTCCGGACATGATGGGCGCGGTCGGGCGTATTGGCAAGATTCTTGGACCCAGGGGGTTGATGCCGAATGCAAAAACCGGCACTGTTACGTTTGAAGTGGCCAGAGCTGTGAAGGATTTGAAGGCAGGCAAGATTGATTTCAAAGTCGAGCGTGCGGGTATTGTTCATACGTCAGTGGGGAAAGTATCTTTTGGCGTGGAAAAGCTGTTGGAAAACCTCACTTCCTTTCTCGATACGATCATTCGTCTCAAACCGGCTAGCAGCAAGGGCACATATCTAAAAGGGATTTCCGTTTCGTCCACCATGGGGCCTGGCATTAAGATAGATCCTGCCCATGTAAAGACCATTCTGAAATAAATCCCCAGGTCATTGAGATCTTACTGGGGAAGCAAAAAAATAGTCTGTCAAAGACCGCAGGTATGCCTTCGAACAAGGTGTTTAAAGCGTCACTCGCCTGCCAAGACAGTCCATATGGGGTATATCGACATGCTGTTGAGCATTTCTCTTTTCGGCTAGTTGCCGGCAGGCGGCTGATGGCGATGCTTTCTCGTTTTACCTTGTGGTTCAGGCAGATAAGAAAGGAGGGGTTACAGACTTTTGAAGCGAGCGGAAAAGAAAGAATTGGTAGAGGCCCTTCACGAAAAGCTATCCAAGGCTAAATCGCTAGTTCTTACGGACTACAGAGGCCTTGATACGTCTGCCATGAATAGGTTGCGAAGGCAACTTAGGGAGGCATCGGTTGAGTACCGAGTGGTAAAGAACACATTCATGTCAAGGGCTGCTGACGGAACCGACACAGCGCTCTTGAAGGACTATTTTGCCGGACCTTCTGCGGCGGCCATAAGCTATGACGATCCGGTCTCCCCGGCCAAAGTGCTTGTGAAGTTTGCCGAAGAGCATGCTGCCTTGGAAATCAAGGCTGGCGTCATTGATGGCAGAGTTGTTGATATGGAGGGTATCAAACAACTTTCCAGGCTGCCGTCCCACGAGGCCTTGCTGGGACAACTGCTTTCCGTATTTAGCGGCCCTGCCAGATCATTGGTAACGGTTCTAAGTGGTGTGCCAAGAAGTTTCTTGGGTGTCTTGAGCGCCATTAAAGAGCAGAAGGAGTCGGCTTAAACCGAATGAGTTGGGGGCTTCCCCCCAACTGGAGTGTTGGAGTATTCGAGTGATGGGTATCAACACAACTACTACCCACTACTGCATTACTCCAACACTCCATAGATTTCGTATAGGTGGAATAAGTCAATTAGTACACGTTAGTTATGAGCGGCGTAGCCGCACAATATGAAATCGCGGAGCGATTTTATCATAGAGGAGGATGCATATAATGGCTGATGTTACGAAAGAGGATGTAATAGAATTTGTTTCTAATATGTCGGTGCTTGAACTTTCCGAATTGGTCAAAGAGCTTGAGGATAAATTCGGTGTGTCAGCTGCAGCTCCAGTGGCTGTGGCTGCAGGACCTGTCGCAGGCGCTGCCCATGCCGAGGCAGAGGAGCAGACGGAATTCGATGTCATTCTGAGCGAAATAGGTGACAAGAAGATTCAGGTCATCAAGGCAATCCGGGCCATTACCGGTCTGGGCTTAAAAGAGGCCAAGGCCGTTGTTGATGAAGCCCCGAAACCGGTCAAGGAGGGGGTTTCAAAGGAAGAAGCTGAAGAGGTAAAGAAGCAACTGGAAGAAGCAGGTGCATCTGTAGAAATCAAGTAACGAACATGGAGATATTATGCAAAACAGGCTTTCGGGAAGTAAGTGCCTAAGAAGGAGCTTTGGAACGATTCCAAAGATCGTTGCGTTTCCAAACTTGATCGAAATGCAGCGGGATTCTTATGCCCGCTTTTTGCAGCGTGACGTTCCGGCCGAGAAAAGAGAGGACGTGGGCATTCACGCCGCTTTTTCCAGCGTCTTTCCCATCCGGGATTTTACCGGGACTGCTTATCTTGAGTTTGTTTCTTACGGCTTCGGGGATGTGAAGTATCACGAACACGAGTGCCTCCACAAGGGAATGACGTACGAGGTTCCGATTCGAATAACGGTTCGACTTGTCATATATGATACGGACAAGGAGACGGGGGTCCAGAATATTCGTGATATCAAGGAGCAGGAAATCTATTTTGGCACGATCCCCCTGATGACAGACCGGGGAACCTTCATCGTCAACGGTACTGAGCGGGTCGTGGTAAGCCAGCTTCACAGGTCCCCCGGGGTGTTTTTTGATCATGACAAGGGCAAGACTCATTCCAGCGGCAAGGTTCTGTATACGGCAAGAATTATCCCGGTACGGGGGTCCTGGATAGATCTGGAGATCGACCCCAAGGATATTGTCTATGTCCGGATCGATCGGCGCCGTAAATTTCCTGTCACATTGCTTCTTAAGGCCTTTGGATACTCGGGTGAGGAGATCTTGGCCTATTTCTACCGCACAGAAAAGATTCTGGTGGAGGGAAAGCGCCTTTACAAGGCCTTTGATGAAGAGCTTCTTAAGGATCAGCGCGTCTCCAAGTCGGTGAAACATCCGGTCACTGGCGAGATCATCGCCAAGAAGGGGAACCGGTTCACCAAGAAGACTATTCGCCAACTTGTTGAAGCGGGAGTTGACCGCATACCAATCGAACCTAAAGATGTAGAAGATAGAGTCCTGGCTCACACGTTGGTGGACCCAAAGAGCGGAGATCTTGTCGCCACTCACAACGAGGTCGTCGATGAGGAGATCTTTGATAGGATACTGGGGGCCAAGCTCTCCTCCTTTGACGTCTTGTACATCGACGGCGTTACGAGCAGCGATTCCATCAGAAAGACCCTGCTCCTTGACAAGGTGGAGACCCATGACGATGCTCTTTTGGAGATTTACAGAAGGCTTAGGCCCAGCAATCCTCCTACGATCGAAGTGGCGCGTGAATTGTGTCGTCAGCTTTTTTTTCGCTCTTCCCATTACGATCTTTCGGCCGTGGGTCGTCTAAAGATGAACATCCGCCTGGGGCAGGACATTGCTCTCGACGTGCGTACGCTAATGAAAGACGATCTTTTACGCACAACAAAAACCTTAGTCGAATTGAAAGACAGGCAGGGGCCGGCCGACGACATCGATCACCTTGGGAACCGGCGAGTGCGGGCTGTTGGGGAGCTTTTGGAAAACCAATACCGCGTTGGTCTGGTAAGGATGGAACGGGCTATCAAGGAGCGCATGAGCCTTCAGGAGATCGACACGTTGATGCCGCACGATCTGATCAATTCCAAGCCGGTTTCTGCGGTGGTTAAGGAATTTTTTGGCACAAGTCAGCTCTCCCAGTTCATGGATCAGACCAACCCCCTATCCGAAGTGACTCATAAACGGCGATTGAGTGCCCTGGGGCCAGGGGGGCTGACGAGGGAACGTGCCGGTTTTGAAGTGCGCGACGTGCATCCCACGCATTACGGGCGCATCTGTCCTATTGAGACCCCGGAGGGGCCTAATATCGGGTTGATTGTGTCTCTGAGTACTTATGCACGGGTAAACGCGTTCGGTTTTGTTGAGACACCCAACCGGGTCGTTGAAAATGGACGGGTGACAGACACCGTGAAATACATGAGCGCCCTGGAGGAAAAAGACTACCCAATTGCCCAGGCAAATGCTCCATTGGATGCCGAAGGTCGATTTCTCAGGCCTACGGTTTCAGCCAGGGTTGAAGGTGAATTCCTCATGGTTAAGCGAGATGAGATTAAGTTTATGGACATCTCCCCGGATCAATTGGTGAGCGTGTCGGCATCCCTCATTCCGTTTTTGGAAAATGATGATGCCAACCGGGCCCTCATGGGCTCCAATATGCAACGCCAGGCTGTGCCGTTGCTCGTGAGCAGCGCCCCTCTGGTCGGTACAGGTATAGAGAGAGTAGTGGCCAAAGATTCAGGAGTTACTATAGTAGCCGAACGTGATGGCGAGGTAGTCGATGTGGATGCCAGCCGAGTTGTGGTCAAGCACGGAAGGGGCGGTAATGGTTCCGGCAAGCAGGTGAGGATCTATAACTTGACCAAGTATTCTCGTTCTAACCAGAATACTTGCTTTAATCAGCGTCCTATCGTCAGGAAAGGCGCCTGTGTGGATAAGGGAGACATCATTGCTGATGGACCGGCCACAGACGGGGGAGAGCTTGCCTTGGGCAAAAACGTAGTGGTGGCCTTTATGCCCTGGGGCGGATACAACTTTGAGGATTCTATTCTTGTGAGTGAGCGTTTGGTGCGGGATGGAGTATTCACATCGATTCACATCGAACAGTTTGAGGCGGTGGCCCGCGATACCAAGCTCGGCAAAGAAGAAATTACTCGCGACATTCCCAATGTTGGAGAGGAGGCATTAACACAGCTGGACGAAAGTGGCATTATTCGGCTGGGGGCTGAAGTCAAACCAGGTGACATTCTAGTTGGCAAGGTCACCCCTAAGGGGGAAACTCAGCTTTCCCCCGAGGAAAAGTTGCTCAGGGCCATCTTCGGAGAGAAGGCAGGTGACGTGAAGGATTCTTCGCTTCGCGTGCCACCCAGCATAACCGGTATTGTGATTGATGCCAAGGTCTTTTCCAGGAGGGGCGTGGAAAAAGATGAGAGATCTCTTAGCATTGAAAGACAAGAGATAGAAGCCCTCGAAAAAGACAAGGATGACGAGTTGGCCATTATTGAAGATGTCGCCAGAGAAAGCCTCACAGAGTTGCTCAAGGGCCAGACCTGCGCGGCTCCTTTCAAGAAAGGAAAGAAATCACTTGTCAAGAAAGGCGACAAGATTTCGTCTGAGGTCCTTTCGAAGATCTCCGTATCTGAAATGTCTTTTTTTGAGTTGAAAGATGCTTCACAGGCTTCCCATGTCGTGGAGATGGTACAAATCTATGAAGAGCAGTGCGAAGAGGTGCGTAGCCGTTTTGCAAATCAAGTGAGCCAGTATGACAAGGGTGATGAACTGCCGCCCGGCATAATCAAGATGGTCAAGGTTTATGTCGCCATGAAACGAAGACTCTCGGTGGGTGACAAGATGGCAGGCCGACATGGCAACAAGGGAGTGGTCTCATGCATCCTGCGACAGGAAGATATGCCTTATTTTGAAGACGGAACTCCTGTTGACTTCGTTCTAAATCCCCTGGGCGTGCCGTCCCGAATGAATGTCGGGCAAATTCTTGAGTGCCACCTGGGATGGGCTGCCAAGGGGCTGGGGGACCAAATCACCAGTTTGATCCGTTCTGAAAATCGCAAGTCTTTAAGGATGAAGCTGAAGTCC
>JADFWI010000224.1 GCA_015222985.1 Pseudomonadota bacterium
AGGATTTCATCCGTGAGCGCCAGATAGTCCAGGGCTCCCGGGCTGGAGCGTCTGAAAAATACGACAGGTTTTCCATAATGCGCGCTTTCGGCTATTGTGGTATTGATTCGGACAACCGTACTAAGAAGATTTTTCTTAAAACGCTTGTCTGCTCTCAGATTTTCAATGATCTTGTTTGATACCCTTGTGCGCTGGTCAAAAAAGGTAGGCACCACACCCATTATTCTTATGCTCGGGTTGATCTCTTCCTGAATGATTGAAACAGTTTCAAGGAGTTCATCCATTGCAGCATAGGCATAGGGATGCGTTTGGCACGGAATCAAGACCTCACGGGCGAAGGCGAGCACGTTGACAGTGAGAAGGGAAAGACTCGGCGGGGTGTCCAGCAGGACAAAGTCGTAAAGATCTTCAATTGGTTCCAATGCCTCCTTAAGGCGATTTTCCCGTCCGACTTCGTTTGCCAACTCTATCTCAATCCCGGAGAGGTCTACGTCGGAAGGAAGAAGATCAAGGTATTTCCATGTTGTATGCGAAATGACCGACTTGGCCGGAACAGGGTCTTGCAACTTGATAACGTCATAGACTGAAAGGCTCTCCTCGCTGTGACTGTAGCCCAGACCTTTAGTGGCATTGAGCTGGGGGTCCATGTCAACGACCAGCACATTCTTTTCCTTTAGAGAAAGCCCTGCTGCCAAGTTGATAACTGTTACGGTTTTTCCGACTCCGCCCTTTTCATTAACCACTGAAATGATCCGCGCCTTTTTTCCGGCCATTAGAACCTCCCGTGTCCACTCGGTTTACGATGCTAGTGCGATGTCTCAAAAGTTCTGTATACGATTCTGGCAATTTGACATGCTAACGAAAATGGAGCAAATGTCGCAAAAATTCAAATATCGAAATCCCAAATCCCAAACAATATCGAAATCCCAATGTTCCAAATTCAAAACAAATGCTGCCAGCCAGCTCGATTTCAAAATGTTTTGAGAATTTGAAGTTTTGTCATTCGAATTTGTTTGGAATTTAGATACTGGAATTTGGGATTTCCCCGTCTCTGATAAGTGGATTAGATATGACCATTTTAACGTCATTTCGTTTTGGCAATTTGGAATGCAGAGTTTAGGAGACGGGGCGCTATAGCAGGTTATGGTTTTCCGCCAGGCTTTCCGCATCCCTGATCTTTTCCATGACAGCATTGAGCGACATTTCCATGGAAGAAAACTGTTCGGCCAAATGGTCCTTGGCCAGGCGTTTATTCTTGACAAGGCCTTTCATGTCCGACAGATCGCTTGTAATGACCATCATTCGATCCGTGAGAGCCTCGTACAACCTGTCGGACATAGCCTCGACCAGCTTAAAGACATACTGGTATTTCAGGTTTTCTTTGTAGTCCAGAAAATGGGCTGTTATGGACTCTTGCATCTGTTCCTTGATTCGGCGCACACTGTCTTGGAGCGAACGGATGGCGCTGTCCGGTCCGTCTGTCACAGGCTTTTTCAAGAGCTTTTTTGCGGTCTTTAACGTATTGTAAAATCCCAGCCTCAAGATAGCCTCGGTCTTGATCCGGGCCGTATATCGCATGGCGCTTGCAAGCTGTGGAATGCTAAGTTGGCTATCGGTTTTGACCAGAGCAACTTCAGGGGCGCGAATCGTCTTGAAAGGTCGTTTGGGGATATTAATGCCGAGCTTTTCCATAGTGCTCTGATGCTGATCAACCGTATCCTGAATCATCAGACTGTAGGGACCGGATACCTGCTCAAACATATCTTCCGCCCTTTTTTCCTCTTGGCGGACAAACTCAACGAGTCTGGGATTGATAGATTCCGCTATGAAGCGGTTAGCGGCCTGTTGCAAGGCCTGAAAGACGCGGTAAAGTGTGGGTAAGAAGCCTGAAGCTTTGAGATCCTTTTCGAACTCTGCCAGCGACAGGTCATATGATTCAATAAAATGAATAATCTGTTGACCTATTTCCCCATATTGAATGTCAAAGAATCGGTCTACGTCGGCTCCCATGTCCCGTTTTAGTTTGCGTGTCGTGCCGTCCAATGTGTCTTTGACTACCGCGGTTACCTGGGCAGAAGCCTTTCGCCGCCTGTCCATCTCAGCAAATGCTTTTTTAACCTCCCCAACATCCTTCAGCAAAAGGTCTTGGCTGACTTGAATCCAATCCTGCGTGCCGGATACAATATTGGACATCCTTTCCAAATTGCTTTCCAAGAGCAAAGCAAACCGATCCTTGGATATCCTATAGATCAGGGTTTGCAAGAAGCTTTCTGTTTGCCGGTCCGAAAAGGCGACCATCTCAGTGTCTTCGCGCCAGTGTTCAAGCCGGAGGCGATCTTTTCGGGAGAGGATTTGCTCAGCGATGTCTTCAGAGTCAATGCTTTTGAACAGATTGAAAAGGGCAGAAAAGGCAAACACATGAGGAGAGGATAGAATCATGTCCACTTCTTCTTTCACCCTGTTGAGCACTCTCTCCAGATCGGCTATTGTCTCGTGCTCGCTGAAGTCGGTGTTTACGACAAACAGGATGTTTTTCGTCAGTCCCATCTTTTTGATCAGGGTGAGAAATTTGATGTCTGCCTGCCGCAAACCTGTTCGGCTGCTCACAACGTAAACGATGAGATGCGTTTGAACGAGGTAGTCTTGAATCATTGCAAGGTGCAGGGGGTTCGGCGAGTCGCTTCCTTGACAGTCGGCGATTTCAAGGTTTTCTCCAAAGCCCTCTGGAGCTTTGAGTGTCAGGCAGATATCCTTCAAAAAGACCGCCAAGGACTCATCGCCAACAAAATCTTTTTGCTTGTAAAAATCATCCGACTCAAATACATGCGTTGCCGGTTCAAAGGTAACAAAGCCTTTGACCCGGTCATATCCTTTGAGGTACTCGATCAGGAGCACGCTATTCGGATCGCGGGCATCATCGGAGATGAGTTGCTCTGTGTTCAGTTTTGCAAGGTCCTGTTGTAACCGGAGACGATGTTCCTCGCGGTTGATATCAAAATCACCTCCGACAGTATCCGACTCTGTTGAAGAAAAAAGGATGAGCGCCTGATTTATTTCTGCGTTTATTTCATCCCAGGTCTTAAACTCAAGCTTGGCTCTCAAATCGTGCCCGGGTCGTAGCTTGGTTATGATGGATGTTACAACTCCTGCGCCCCTCTTGACAAAATCGCTTCCGAACAAGGCATTGGTCAAGGTGCTCTTTCCTGACTTAATAGACCCAACCAGGGCCACCCGAATCGTTTCCTCAGACAGTTGCCTCTCGATGCGATCCGTCGTTGACTGCCATACCTTAAAGGGATGAGAGGTCAGGCCATCAATGGATAAGGCTGTCTGAATAATGCTGCGGATATCTCTATTGACATCCAGTAGCTTGTTCTTGATAGTGTTGTAGCTTCCCAC
>JADFWI010000225.1 GCA_015222985.1 Pseudomonadota bacterium
ATCCGCTGGTGTGTTCACCAGTGGATAAGGTCTTTTGTCTGTGTTCGTCTGTGTGTGTCGAGCGAGCATAGCGAGCGGGTGGCTAATTTTCATGCTCGGGGGTGACGAAAGGCCTCGTCATGAATGTTTGGTCGATTTGATTGAGCAAAACCGACACGCATGATTTGTCCCTATTAGCCTTCTACCTTCAGTCTATCCACCTGAATAGTTACACAGTTCCTAAGCATTGCCTGTGGAGGTCCATCGGCGGATGACATCTGCCAGTTTATCAGGCTGGATAGGCTTAGTGATATAGTCATCCATTCCGGCTTCAATGCAGAGTTCCCGGTCTCCCTTCATTGCGTTGGCGGTCAGGGCGATGATCGGAACCCTTTTGATTGTTGATTGTTGATTGATGATCGATGATTGTTCTTGAATGCCTTTTGTCGCTGTTTGCTCACTACTCTTTTCAAATTTCAAGTTTCGAATTTCCCGCGTAGCGGCAATTCCGTCCATCTCCGGCATCTGCATATCCATAAGCACGAGGTCATAGGGAATGGTCTTGATCGCCTCGACTGCCTCTTGGCCGTTTGCTACCGCATCGGCGCGATAGCCCATCTTTTCCAAAAGCCTCAATGCTAGTTTCTGATTGACTATGTTGTCTTCAGCCAGCAGGATACGGATTTTTCGTTTTCGGTCTTCCTCTATGGTGTGCCGCGTGATAATTTTTTCCTGTAAGGTCTTATCAGAGGGTTTGCGGCCGATTACCGTCATAAGGCAGTTGGAGAGTTGAGACTGCTTTACGGGCTTGGTCAGGTATGCGGTGAATCCGGCCTTCCTGAGGCGGGGGGCGTCTCCCCGGTTACCTGCCGAGTCCATCATTACCAGCGCGGTGTCCCTGAGTGCCGGGTCCTCTTTGATCATATTACCCAGGGTTTCTCCGTTGGTCTCAGGCATACGCATGTCCAGTATGGCGATGCGGAAGGGGGCGCCGGCTTTTGCGGCTGAGCGCAGTCTGTCCAGCGCGGTCCCTGCATCAAGGACCTCTTCGTGTCTGCACTCCCAGGAGGCGAGCATGCCTGCGAAGACCCGGCGGTATGTCTTGTTGTCATCCACCACAAGGATGCGTATGCCCTTAAGAGAGGCGGCAGCGCTTTCCTGTGCTGTTGCCTCAGTTTCCTGTACAGGGGGCTGCTTCTCCAGACTGGCCGTGAACCAGAAGGTAGCGCCTTTGCCCTCCTCACTTTCCACGCCGATCTGCCCGCCCATCATTTCAGCAAGCTGCTTTGAAATAGTCAGGCCCAGCCCGGTCCCACCGAACTTCCGGGAAGTCGAAGCGTCCACCTGGGTAAAGGCTTGAAACAGACCGTCGAGCTTGTCTGCCGGGATGCCCATGCCCGTGTCTTTCACTGCAAAGCGGATCATGGCCGTGGAATCATCCTCATGATCCAGGGTAACATGCAGGACCACCTCGCCCTTGTGGGTGAACTTGATGGCATTGCCTATCAGGTTGGTCAGGATTTGCCGGAGCCTACCAGGATCGCCCCGCACCAGTGCAGGGACATCCGGCTCTATGAGGAAGACCAGCTCCAGGCCTTTTTCCTGAGCACGCATGGCCACAGTATCACTCATGTCTTCCAGGGCCGTGCGAAGATCGAAATCGAGTATTTCCATGTCGAGCTTCCCTGCTTCCATCTTGGAAAAATCAAGGATGTCATTGATGAGCCCCAGCAGGGAATCAGCGCTGTTTTTGACCGTCTCAGCGAATTCGCGCTGTTCATTGGTCAATTCCGTATCAAGCAGCAGGCCGGTCATGCCTATGACGCCGTTCATCGGCGTGCGGATCTCATGGCTCATATTGGCCAGGAACTCGCTCTTGGCTATATTGGCAGCCTCGGCCTCAAGGGCCATGCGCTTGGCATCGGTAATTGCACGCTCAAGCCGGCGGTTGAGTCTCAGAATAACAACGATAGACGAGGTCATTATTACCAGCAAAACAACGGCCGTTAGGATCCACTGCCAGTACTCCCTGAAAACATCGGCCGGTGTTATCTTCCCCTGTTCCCTGTAAGGCCCGACTTTCAACTCCTTCAGACACTCATGTACCGGCTGATAGTCCAGAGGAATAGTCCACCCGGCGCATTTTGCAGCCCTTGCGGCCTCAGAATCCCGGGGCATTTCGAGCAGTGCTATCGCAACTTTTTCAGCCAGTTCATTTGGAGTGTGTTTGAGCTTTGCAAATGGCCATTCCGGATAATGCCTTGTACTGTGAACAAAGGGAATCTCTTTGTGGTCCTTGCAGTGTTCGCCGATAACACGAAAATCCTTGATATCAATCTTGCCCTCTGAGGTCATACGTTCGAGTGTGTTAGTCCGGACCGACCCGGCATCTACCCTGCCGTCCCTTACCGCACAGACAACAGCGTCATGCGTGCCTCCAAACTCAAGTTCATTGAAATCAAGATACGGATCAATACCTCTCTCCTTCATTTCACGCCAGGCGGTCCTCCACCCGCCCAGAGAGGATTCAGCAACAGCCATGAAGGACCTGCCCTTGAGGTCTTCCCAACTGAATATGTCATTATTGCCAGCCCTGCAGAAGACCACCCCGCCGAACCGGGTGCATGTCTCTCCCTTGAGCAGGTTTTCCAGCGTGGCGATCCGGCTCACTCCACACAGGTTTTCCAGCTCCACATAGACGGAAGGATTTGGCAGAACAAAATCGACCTTTTCGTTTTTAACGTATAAGTCAATCTGATTAAATTTGAGCGGTACAATGATAAATGTCCTGCCCGGGATCATGGCCGTGAGATATTCGGCAGTGGAGGACCACTTTTCCAGGCATCGCTCGGCTCCCCTCTTGGCCAGGACTCCGATCTTCACCGGTGTGGTCTCTTCCAGGGATGCATGAGCAGACACCAGAGCAAGCAATAACACAATAATCAAACAGCAGGTGGTTAATCGTGTAATCATCTTTATACCCTGATAATGCCTCACAGCCGGACCAGCGGCCGGTTTTGGCAGCCTGCCCCGCTGTCCGTGAGTGTCATGTAGCTTATGCCGGGCTAATCTGATCGTAAGCGTTTACAGGGCACCGCATCTGCTTTGTTGTCGGGCACTTGAAGTACAGGGAGTACGTCTGCGTACCCTCCGCC
>JADFWI010000226.1 GCA_015222985.1 Pseudomonadota bacterium
AAAATTGCTGTCCTGCCGGTGGAGGATTTGAGCCAGGGCCCTAACGGGGTCAATTTTGCGCTTACCGAATATCTTGAAAAGGCAGTTGCTTCTCGAGGGCTGGAGGTAGTTTCTCAAGATGCAGTGCTTTCCTTCATGACCCGTAACCGGATACGCTGGCTGGGCTTTCTGGACACCTATTATATCTTACAGGCCCGCAAGGAATTGGGGGCTGACTTCATTCTTCTCGGGACGGTGAGCCAGCGCCAGGAAAGGCCGTGCGCAGCTTTCGGCATGGTCCTGTATTTGATCCGTACCGGCGATGCCAGGACAATCTGGTCCGGTTCCAGGGGCCTTTCCTGTAATGAAATGCGTAATCCACTCGGGGTCCTGGAACCACACACAACTGAAGATCTGCTGCCCATAGTGGCCCAGGACCTCCTTGAGGAATGGCCTGAGGACATAGGTCAAATCAGGGACCAGAAAGCATTCTTTGAGCTTGACGACGTGGACATGGGGCGTCAGCACATCAGAAGTGGTGAAAAGATTACATGCAGGGTATGGCTTCGATCCGTCATGGATGGCCAGCCCCCGGAGGTCTCCCTGAAGGTCCGGGGCCAAGAGTCCTTCCCCATGCGGCGTAAGGATGATAACCTCTACCAGGCATCCTGGATCGCCCCTAAGGAGGAGGGCCGATACCCGGTAAGCCTCAGCCTGCGATGGCCCTCAGGCAGGGAACAAGTAACCTTGCTTGGGACATATTTTGTGGACAATCATTCCCCCAGCTTTGTCCTGGGCCTCAAGGGTGTCCGGCTTAATGGGATGGTAGCCTTCCGGGACCGGATTTTCGTTATTCCCCGTTTTTCAGAACCTGAACCCATATCGCGCTGGGAATTCTCCGTCGAGGACGAGACCGGAGAGACAATCCTGCGCGAAGACAGAGAAGGGAATCTTCCCTCCCGTTTTTTCTGGCGAGGGCAGGCGGGTGGCGGCTCAAGTGTTGCTGATGGAAACTACCGGATTGTCCTTAAGGTGTGGGACAGAGCTGGAAATATGGCCATGGTTTCAGAAAAGGTTGCCTTGATGCGAAATCCGCCGGATATGATCCTTGAGGCCAGGAAGCAGGGTAATGATATAGTCCTGGACATCCAAAGCAAGGGAGAAGTACCCATGGCCTTCTGGTATATGGAGATACTTGAAGATGACGGTTCCCTTATCAAGACTGCAGGAGGGCAGGTCTTGCCCGCCGAGGTCGATCTCCCGGTCCCGGAGACCTCAGCAGAACTCTTGCTGACCGCCAGAGATATCCTCGGAAACAAGTTGCATAGAAAAATCAAGGATATCAGTTTATTAGTCAAGTATGGGAAGGAAAAAGGTGCGCCTGCGGACAAGTGGTTGAAGGAGTTTTAATATTGAACATGAAACTGATTTCAAAAGGCTTATGTGTCTTCATGTTCCTTTTTGGACTGGCGCTTTTGTCACTATCCGCTTGCGGGCCAAAGCTCCCTACCCTTCATAAACTTACTCCACTTCCCCAGGAAAAAACCTGCCGGATAGCAGTACTCCCCTTCTTGAACCAGACCGGTTATCCTGAGGCAAGTGTTATTTTTTATCGTATTTTTTTAGCTGAATTGGTTCAATCCGGGCGATTTGACATAGTCCAGGAAGGAGATGTCCGGGATGTTTTTCACCATCTGAGGGTCTGGCCAGGTCAAGATCCACAGAAAGAACAGATGAAAATCCTGGGCGACCGTTTGGGAGTCAAAATTGTCATAGCCGGTACGGTGGTGGAGATGGCTGAAGTGCCTGAGGCCAAGATAATAAATCCCACTCTGGCCGTATCTCTCAAGATCCTTGACACAGAGTCCTCGCAGACCATTTGGTGTACATTTCATCGAAGAGAAGGAGAACAATATCGCAAGATGATGCATTTCGGTGTGGTAAATACAGTAACCGGCCTTGCCCATCGGGTCTCACAGGAAGTTTTGGAACTTTGGTTCAAGGAGGGCTTAAAAGGATGCATAGGTTGAGAAAGATTTTAGTGATACTCTTAGGCATACTGATACTTGGACCTTGCAATCTGCAGGCCTGGCCTTGGGGCAAAAGTACCCTGGTGACCATTAACTATGAGACATTCACAAAAGAGGATTTCCAACACTGGTGGGATAATTGGAAGGAAAAGGACACCCCGTTTCCCGAAAGCCTGGAGCCTTTTATTGATTGGCATCTTCTGGCACAGGAGGCCGACAGCATGGAGCTGTACCAGGAACCTGCCTATAGACATAAGGTAGATACCTTCCTCAAGGCCAGGGCCTTGATGATCCTGAAAAACGAGGCCGTTGACTCAAAGATCAGGATCAGGGACAAAGACCTCTGGGCTCGATACAAGGAGCAGTATTCCCCTCGATGGCACGTCCGGTTCCTGCACTTCGACCAGGAGATACAGGCCCAACAGATTTGTGAGGAACTGAGTTCCGGGCAGATGGACCTGACCGTTATGACAGAACAGGACTTGATCGACAAGGGTATGGTGAATCAAGAGGATAAGTGGTTCAGGCCCCGTAATTGCCCTGACTCCTGGCGAAACGCCCTGGCCGGACTGAGCACAGGGCAGGTAACACAGCCTTTAGAGATGGGGAAAGGATTCCTTTGCCTCTGCCTTTTGGAACAAAAGGGGCCGGACAAGTCTGATTTCGAGTCCCTTGAGTTCAATATTCGCGGAGAAATCAAGAAACTGCGCCAATCCGAGCTGACATCGGAACTTGTACGGCAGCTCCGGAAGAAGTACGAAGTCACGGTGGATGAGGACCTGTTTGCGGAGCTGGATGTGGACAACACCCCGGAAGAGCTTATGGACAAGATCCTCATCACCACGAATCGTGTCAACGTCCCGGTG
The DNA here is from genome assembly GCA_015222985.1 of Pseudomonadota bacterium. GTDB lineage: Bacteria > Desulfobacterota > Desulfobacteria > Desulfobacterales. Next base: position 2,876 of record JADFWI010000226.1, read on the forward strand.
AGGGTATTTCTCGATCAACTACGTAAAGAACA
>JADFWI010000227.1 GCA_015222985.1 Pseudomonadota bacterium
CAAGAGAAACGTCAGCCGGCTTTTGTCCCCTCTTCCAAGCTCAAGGGGGACCTCCTGACCAAGGGGGTTGGTGTAAGCGGAGGAGCCCTGAATGGAAGGGCTGTTTTTTCGCTTGATCACATCAGCCATTTCCGCAGCCTGGAACCGGAGACACGACTCATCCTCATTCGTTTTGATACCGTTCCGGACGACATACGAGAGATCTCGGCCGCAGACGGTCTTTTGACGAGCAGGGGAGGAGCAACGTCGCACGCGTCAATTGTTGCACATCAACTGGAGAAAACGTGTGTAGTGGGCTGTTCCAATCTAATGGTCTATGAAAAAGCGGGTTATGGCATCGTGAGCGGCCACACCATTCAACGTGGAGACTTTTTGAGCATAGATGGCCGGAATGGCTTCGTTTACAAAGGACAACATGAGATACAGTAGTAAAATAGAAATGCCTAAAATGCCTAAAATTGAAAATGCCTAAAGTTAGAACAGACCGGGTTGCGGTGGCGGTTGGGGTTGTCCGCCCAGGCGGAACGACAGACGAGACCAGTCGCGCAACCGATCAACGCAGGACGGAACTGTGGACGTTTTAGGCATTTTAGATCATTTTAGGCAATTTAGGCATTTCCATGCAACCAAGTATGGAAAACTAATGACTCTTACCTGCCCCGAATGACCAGGCTTCCTGAACTGAAACAAAATAAGGAGAGATGCCATCATGAACAATAGAGCGCTTGGGATCAACGGCATGGGACGTATTGCCAAACTTTCCATCTGGCAACATATAGGAAGGAAGAGCTTTTCGGAAATTGTGGTAAACATTGGCCGTGCCGTGGGCACAAGCCTCGAAGATGTTGCCTGTTTCATTGAAAAGGACTCCACATACGGCACCTTGCATAACTACATCCATGGTTACAGGGCAGGTCGGGTGATTGACAACCTGGACGAAAAGACGGGCTCAATGTCGATTGACGGCGTCCGAGTTACCATCCTGCGGGAGGTTCGTGATCCCAGGCACATTCCGTGGAAATCCCACGGGGTTGATGTAGTGGTTGAATCAACGGGGCAGTTCACCGATCCAACCCTGCCCCCGGACGCACCGGGAGGCGCCGTGCGGGGTCACTTGGCTGCCGGGGCACGCAAGGTAATTGTGTCAGCCCCGTTCAAGATAAAGGACAAGGCCGCCCCTATGCCCGAAGATGCAGTCACCACGGTCTTAGGTATCAATGATAGTGACTTTGACCCGGCCAAACACAGAATCGTATCAAACGCCTCTTGCACCACAAACTGCTTGGCCCACATGCTCAAGCCCCTGTTGGATTATTTCGGTTTTGAAAGGATTCTCACTGCGTCCATGGCGACTGTCCATGCGGTAACCGGTTCCCAGTTGGTTCTGGATCGAGCCCCCAAGGCAGGAGCAGTTGATCTCCGACGCAACCGGAGCGTGTTCAACAACATCATTCTGACCACCACAGGAGCCGCAAAAACCCTGGCCCTGGTAATCCCGGAGATGAAAAAGATCGGATTTATCGCCGAATCAGTAAGGATTCCAACCAGTACGGGCTCACTGATCATCCTGGTCATAGATATTCAGGATGATTCCGTCTCTGCCCCAATAAATCGGAACCAAATCAATCAGATTTACAAAGACGCTGCCGAGAGGGACAAAAAAGGCTATCTTCAGTTTTCCGACGATCAGAACGTATCTTCAGATATTATCGGCTACCCCTTGGCTGCGACAATAATAGAAGGTCAAGAGACTCACACCCGCACGGCCACCATCTCTTTTGACCTGACACGCCTTAAGGGCTATTCACAAGAAGTTGGAGAGCGTCTGGGTCAGAGTATCGTTGACATACCTGTCACAAAGATAGTCGTCTACGGCTGGTACGATAACGAAATGGGCGGATATGCCCACATGCTCGCAGATCGGACAGCAACGGTCGCTTCCATGCTGGACTAATGGGGATTGACAGTGCGAGCCACTCTATTGTATAAATCGGCATGGTGGAGACTTCTGGAATACGTTTTCTTGAGGATTTCAAGGGATGATGGATCTTTTATCATCCTTTTTTTGTTTTTTTAGGGTGTGA
>JADFWI010000228.1 GCA_015222985.1 Pseudomonadota bacterium
GCCGCAGCTCCTCCTCGGCCTGCTTGCGCTGTTCCTCCAATTCTATACTGTGTAACGCGAAAGCGATGTCGCCAGCGACCTCTCGGAATAAAGCGTGCTCTTGCTTATCTGTAACAAAATCTGATAAGACGGAGATAACCAAAACGCCATAGATCTTTCCGCCGTGTTGGAGACGCATAGCCAGCGCGCCGCTGCCCTCATACATTTGTGACACAGGACAGTCACGGCAGTTGGACAAGGGATCTTCTATTGTCACCACTCCTTCTTGGGTCACCGCCCTCTTACAGCAAGGCGTCAACTGGGCTCGCTCTAACCCTTCTGAAATCAGTGAGAATTTCTGACCAAGTCCGGTCTCAGCGCTTGTGAAAACCTTGTGAGATTCATCCATCAGAACTATCCATGCGCTGTGGCATCCTCTTGTCTCAAAGAGTTCCTCGCAGGTGCGTTGGATCAGACGTTCTCGGTTCTTTTCCCTCGTAATAAGCTGGTTGACGTTGCGGATCGAGCGCAGGACGGAGTTGAGGTGCTTTATCCTCTCCTCGGCCCGTTTGCGTTCCGTGATATCCTGCCCCTGCGCGATCGTGGCAACGACCGTTGTGCCATCCTCAGCACAGATGTTCGCAGAGTTCCATAGTGCTGTTCGGATATCTCCAGTCTTATGGAGAGTCGGGATTTCTACGGACTCCCAGTATTCACCACTCAAAGTGCTTGCGATCTTGCTCAATGACTCTTCTCGGCTTGCTTCCGGGAAGAGTATGTGCAGTTTTTGACCAATGACCTCATCGGCTGTGAAACCAGTCAGATGCTCGCAGGCGTGGTTGAACCGGGTAATCTTCGCCTTTGTGTCCCATACAATGATAGGAGCATTGGCATAGTTGAAAAGGTTTTCCAGGTAGTCACGTGTCTCCCGCAGGGCCTCCTCAGCCCGCTTGCGTCCAACGACTTCGTTTTCCAGCTTCTTGATGCTCCGTTCAAGTTCTTCATAGGTCGGCTTTTCCTGCATTTCAACCCCCTTGTGTTGACCTTGCGAACAAGAAAAAGGCCCATGCCGCCGGCTAAGGGATTTGGCAACTGCAGAGGCTGACACACCCAGATGACGGCCTGCTTCAGTTGCATCCATATCAGAATGTGTCTAATTGGTGAAGGATTTTCCCAAGGGCTCTCTGACGGTGTGCGGCCTATTGCCGAATCCTTAACGCAAGTTGCAGGGTTTGAAGATCGGAGATTATTCTGAAAGGGTGGCAAGTGGTGGGTCTGAACGGTGGAATTCTGCGTTGAAAGGACACTCGTTTTGCAGCGAGGCGGTATGGACCTGCCGGCCGGCAGGTCGGCGCATCAAAATGTTAGGTTATTCTTGAGCGAGCCCTTAGTGCATTTGTTCTGAAATTTTTTGTACTGACTCCAACACTTCTTCCATGATGACGTTCAGGTCTTCTTCTTGAAGGTCCAGAAATTCCATGGCGTCATCGTCTATCTGATAGTGCATGCCATCCACACCAAGCCCCAGGCCGGTCATCATGGATATGGCATCGGCCATATGAACAATGTAGGCGAGTTGGTTTCCTTGTGAGCGCGATGGATAGTGGTGATATCTTATGGCAATAGTCAGAGCTTGGGGGATATTCCAGTTCTTGCATACCTCGGATGCTATTTCCGAATGGTCAAACTCCAGAATCTGCTTTTCAGCGGCAAGAAAGCTCTGCTGGCCATTGGCCATGAATTCGTGAAATAGTTCTTTACGTTCCAGAATGTGCGGATCAAGGATGAGCTTGCCTGAGTCATGAATGAGACCTGACGCAAAGGCATCGTTTGATAACTCAGGGTTTTTCCTGTTGGCAATTATCCTTGAACCAAAGGCGACGCCAAGGGAATGACGCCACAGATCCCCTGCCTCCAGTCCATATCCCCCCAATGTGTTGCCCAGGATGCTTGCAGTGCCTCCCATGGTGATGAGTTCCGCCAAGGCTTTGTGCCCAAGGACAACAGAGGCGTGCTGAATTGAGGAAACCTTGCCGCTCAGGCCATAATATGAAGAGTTGGCCAGCTTCAAAACCCTTGCGGCGATTGCCTGGTCGGTTTCAAGAAGTTCAGCGAGCTCTTTGAAGTCTGAATTTGGGTTTGCCATAATTTCGCGAGCCTTAAGAACAGATTGCGGCATGGGAGGCAGGTTCTTCACGGTCCGCAAAATCTTCTTTTTTAAGGCATCTCCCTTCGGCAGGTCTCTTTGCTCTGTTTGAGAGGAGGAAGCGCCGGCCTGCCCAGACTCCGCTCTCAGGTCAAGCTGGATGCTCTCCTGGCAAGCCGGACACGGAAATGCGATCTGCTTTCCCTTTGGAAGGCGCTCGTCAGGGATATCAAATACCTTATGACAATTTGAACATTCTACTCTCATCGTATGCGTCCCTTTTTCTCATAGTACCTTAGAGTCCTGACGTGGAGCCTTTGAAGTTACTTCCCCTGTGGCAATTTTCAACCTCATCGTCCTTGCCCCCTTGTTCTGGTTTATTTCTCCTCTACCGTTTTATGCGGACAACTCGCCTCCTTACCACTTTTCTCTTTTTCTTGGGTCTTGGGGAAGCAGCAGGCGATTTGAGAGGTTCTTGATGTGTTGAAAGGGCCTGTTCCAAAGGCGCGCCCGATGTTTCGCCGTGAGGCTTCTGCTGGTACCGGCAGGTGGCCCTTGGGCATTTCAAGATCGTTTGTCCGGCCTTGTCAGTGGATTCAACCAAGAAGGGATTCCTGCACGAGGGACAGGTCAAATGGTACGGCTTTCCCCAGCTCACAAAAACGCAGTCTTTGTTGGAGCATGCATAGAAGGACTTTCCCTTTGCGGTTTCTTGCTTTTCAATCCTGCCGGTCGAACAGAGCGGACAACTCATGGCCAGGTCTTGTTGAAAGGCCAAAATCCGTTCTTCCAGGGATTCATCGCTTATCACAGGCTCGGGGGCAATCCCCGTCTTTGCTTGGGACTCTTCGGTTTGCAATACTACCTCAACCCGATCTCCTTCAGCGCCGGACGGCCCTGGTTCCGGCTCTTGTGTGAATTCCTCTTGTTCAGGGTCCTCTAAAAAAGACGATGGCATTTCCTGCTCGGACGGCATCTCGTCAACTGGTTCATCGGCAGGGAGCGCTGCCCCAGGCACGTCATCTTGATCAGACGCATCATCTTGATCGGAATCGGGCTCCGGAGCAGTCCCTTGGGTTTCTTCCTGCAGTGCTTCAGGATCATTGTAGGAGTCTTTGGATTCACCAGCAGGCGTTTCAGGCTCATCTTCGGGTGTTTCCGGCGCTTGAGACTGCTCTTCTTCGATTAGCCCGGCAGTGGTTTCTGAGGGCTGATTTCTCTTTGGGAAGAACTCTTTGATTTCAACCTTTTTTGTCTCTCCTGTTGACGTCAGAACCAGAGGCTGTCCGGCAGTCCCTGCGGGCCTGGCATGAGACCCTTTTTCTGCCCGTCGCTTGCGCAGCGTTTCTGACAGGGCAGACTTGAGCGTCTCTGTGGATTGACGAATCTCCTTTTGTTCTATTGTTGCTGCTTTTTCTTGTTCGGGAAGCCCACCTCCGTGCATCTTTAGGGTTTGGTCAAATTGTGTGACGGCAAATTCAAGGTCCTTGCGGCCGGATAAGACCTCATCAATGGTCTGAACAAGGTAGGCAACGAGGTTCAGCCCCGGCATTCCGGGAAAGGCCTGGTCGAGCAATCTGGCCATTTCAATGGCAGGTTTTTGGGCCAACAGGCTGCCATCAGGGTCAATGTCGATATGTCCCTTTTCAATCATGCCTTGAATCTGCGTATCAACGTCTTCGTCCGAATCCAGACCCACGTCTTCCAAATCCTCAAGGAATGACTCGTATGTATAACGTTCCGGGGGATCGGTTGGAAAGGCTTCGATCTCACCTTCACGCTCTGCCAGGAGGACCAGACACGATATGGTGGCCAGGTTCAGAGGGAGCCCGCCGATACCGTGGCTGGTCCCAATGCCTTCTTCCATGTGCCGAGCTAACGTCTCATCAAACCGCGTTTTGACATCGTGTGGCGCAGGGTTGTGCTGTTGGATATCTTTTTCCATGGAGTGTCTCTTTTCTTTCATCGGGTGTCAGTGCAATGATGCCATGCCCGATTAGGTCCGACAGGACCCGCTTTCCCGTCCGGTTGAGAATAGGTGTTCGTCGGATTCATGCATGCAAAGAACATACCCATGCTAACGACTTGCAAGTAAAAACGAATCGGCTTGAACGGCTGCGCCTGTGTCATTTTGAACCCCGCCGAAGACGGGGTGAGAAATCTCATCCTGAAAAAATGAATATCGAACATCGAACGTCCAATCGCACGACCTTGAGGCTCTCGACAGGTTGAATGTGCCGACTTCGCCATAGTAGCTTTAGCTACGACGGCTGAATCGGGATTGGATATTCGTTTTTCATTCGACGTTGGATGTTCGATGTTCGATGTTCATCTTTCAAAACAATTCCGTACGGCATGAATGTAACCTGTGAACGTCTACAAAATAACTTAGCGTTTGTGGACAGAGCCCCTTGGCATGTTTTGTGCTTTTTGTATTCAAAGGCTTTTTTGTTTTTTCCCGGGCCGCAGGCAGTCCTTAGTAACGCCATTTCCGTCCGGACACAGGAGGTTTCTAGTGGCGGCAGTCATATCCATAAAAGGGATAGATGAGGCAATATCAAACCTCAACTATCAAAACCCCCAGGCGTTAAAAAGTAGACTTGTTCATGTCATATTGGGTTTCTATAAAGATGAAAGCTCCGTTGAGGCCCTCCGGCAGATTAATGCTGAAGAGATCATCAAGGCCGTTTGGGACACCGACAGCGCCCCTTCCATAATAAAGGCGAAACGGAAAAATCTCAGCAGCACCAAATCCTCTGTTAATGCTGATCTAAGAAGACTGTTTAAAGAGGGGAAAAACCCTGAAGGGGTAATCATCGGACGTGACAACGTATTTGTGATGTCTGATGAGGCGAAAGACAAGATTCTCTCGACCGTTGGCGCTGGCGCCGCAGAGGGCGAAGCTGATTCTATGCGGCAAATAGCCGAATCATTGAGCGTCATTAGGGAAGTATTATCAAAGAGGGAGTCTTTGGCTGATGCAAAGAGTCCCGATGGTCTGGCCACCCTGGAAGACCTGCGCAGCACCATACAGGGGTTGGCGGAAACAATTGGCTTGGATGGAAAAGAAAAAGGCCTGCCGGAAGTTGCCGAAGAGGAAGAATCTCCGGACGAGATCATTGAAGATGATACGGAGATGACCGACGATGCTGACATTGTGGAAGAAACCTTAGCTGAGGAAGAAGAACTTCAAGAAGCTGAAGATGTAGAAGACCTTGAGGATGACGAGGTGGAAGAAGTCCTCGAAGAGATTGACGAAGATGATGCCCCTGAGGAGCCTGATCCGGATGAAGACGTGGAAGAGGGTGCATGGGCAGGGAAACCAGACGTTGACGGCTACGGACTCGGTAAGGGCGAGGGCGGAACAGGCGCGAAGAGTTACGGACCCGGTAAGGGGGAGGGTGAGCCGGGCGGCAAAGATGGTATTGCGGCTGAAAGGACTTCATTGGCTGAACATGGTCTTGAGGAAGTGGGGGTAGCAGAGGACCTCGATGACGCTGAGGCTCAGGAAGAGGTTGAGCTTGACGAGGACGCAGAAGAGATTGATGAAAATGAAATCGAAGATATTCTCGAAGAAATTGACATAGATGATTCCCCCAAAAAAGTTGAGGTGGAAGAAGATCTCGACAATGCTGAAATTGAAGATGGATTTGAGGAGGTTGAAGTCGACGAGGTCCCCGAGGAGACCGAAGAGGTCGAAGAGGTCGAAAAGATTGGGACCGACGATAATTTTGAAGAGATTGAGATAGTTGAGAAGCCAGAGGAAGCAGGCCTTCCCGCCGGAAATCTGGGAGAGGACGATTCAGGTGGCGGAGACGATGACGAAACTGACAAAGACAAGCTGCTGGCCGAAGCCTTTGAAGGCTATCTGGGCGCCATGGAGAGGTTCTACAACCAATATATCCTCATCCCGGAAGGAGAATATATCATTGGCAGCAAGGAGCCAAAAGGGGATGAACAACCTGAGCACAAGGTGCAACTTGAGCCCTTTTATCTGGGTAAATTCCCTGTCACTAACGCCCTTTTTGAAGTCTTTATTGAGAAGACCGGGTATGTGACAACCGCAGAAAAGCTGGGCTACGGGACGGTTTACTACGGTCGTTTTTGTGAGGAGGTGGACAAGAGAACCGGTTTGGCCAGATTTATCTGCAATGCTACTGTCCGTTCAGAGTCCGTAAAGGGGGCGTACTGGTATCAACCATCCGGCCTAGGCAGTACGCTCCACAAGAGGAGGAACCACCCAGTGGTTCAGGTCAGCCTGGAAGATGCCATGGCCTTTGCTGCCTGGACAGGCAAGCGGTTGCCCACGGAAAACGAATGGGAGGCCGCTGCCAGAACTGCGCGCGGACATGTGTTTCCTTGGGGAGACGAGTGGAAGAGTAATGCCTGCAACGTTGAGGAGAACTCTGTGGCTGACGCAACGCCGGTGGATCAATACAAAGACTTGAAGAATGACCTTGGCATCGTCGATACACTGGGAAATGTGTTAGAATGGACCACAGAGGCGTACCAGCCAGCCCAAGGCGCCGGGAACACCCCAATTCGGCGTATCGTCAAAGGTGGGAGCTGGATTTCAGGAAATGACATACGCCTGTTCAGCCGCTTCAAGGTGAGCCCCGACGCCTCCTCCAACATACTCGGTTTCAGGTGCGTTGCGTATTGAGAGACCCTCTATAGTCCGGTTCTTCGATCGACATTCCTTCAGGAATCCCTTTGCTTTTCTCCCTGCCGATGTTATGGAATTGGGAGCATTGAGAATCAAGAAGGCAAGGAAGGTATCTGGATCAATGAACGATATCAATGATGATGGCTCGTCAGATACACGCCGACGGTTGCCGGAAAAGCTGAAGCGGTGCATCGCCTTTCACGGCCATATATGTCCTGGCCTGGTTTATGGCTACATGGTTGCAAAACAGGCCAAAGAACTGCTTGGTCTTCGTCGCTCCAA
>JADFWI010000229.1 GCA_015222985.1 Pseudomonadota bacterium
CCTCTCTTGGTTACGCGCAAAGGGGAACCTGTTGCGCTGGTTACACCACCGCCTCCGCCAAAGCCTCGGGCATGGCTTGGCTGCTTGAAAGGGTCTGTGAAAATAACCGGGGATATTATTTCACCTGCCCTTGATGAAAAGGACTGGGAGGCCTTGCAAGATTGAACCTTTTACTTGATACACACGTTATCCTCTGGAGTGCCGCTGAACCCGAGAGATTTCCTCAAAATGTTGCCGAGGAACTGGAAAATGAATCAAATGAACTCTGGTTTTCTCCTATAAGTATCTGGGAAATCCTTTTGTTAGCTGAAAAGCGGCGAATTATCCTGGAACCTGATCATGAAAAGAGCATACGAAAGGTATTACAAGAGCTTCCTCTCAGGGAAGCTGTCATTAATCACGAAGTGGCAATCCAGAGCCGCTTTGTTGACCTCCCTCACCAGGATCCTGCCGACAGATTTCTTGCCGCAACCGCAATAGTTTACGATCTTACTCTAGTCACGGCAGATAGGCGATTGACAGGTTCAAATAAATTTGCTGTTCTTCCGATTCCATAAGCACGAGAAATCATCTTCAACGAAATAGGGGATATTCATGTCTTTCTTGTAACCAGGGAAATATTCAAGAGCTATAGACTTGGGACAGGTTTAGGATGGTAGGGTTGGTGAGACGGCGCTACACCGAGGTAGGCACTCCTGAGAACAGGATTAATGTGGTTTTAAACCAAGTCCTGATGCCCCGGACAAAGACCTCTGAACCGGTAGTTGGACCCGTAGTCACCGCTCACCGGTTATGACTCCTAGCATATCTTCGCGTTTTCAACAAGTCTTTTTTGTAGGCGTTCACGGAGTCACTAACTCTGCTGTATCATTGTTCAATATCCAGGGAGTCATTGCGAGCGAAGCGCCCGCCCTGGCGCGACATGGGAATAATAACCGGCGCTATTTCAGCCGTCGCAGCCATAGCTGCTTTCAGCCTTCGAAGCTTCGGCGAAGTAGGCATGGCGAAGTCGGTATATGAACCCGGCCCGCCCTGGCGCGACAGAAGCTGGACCATGCCACAGAGAGAAAAACCCGGTCTGGGCCAGGGAAGCAATCTCCTGCTTAATCTACGAGGATTGCTTCGTCGTCCGCCTAGGCGGACTCCTCGCAATGACAACAGGCGCAGCCCGTGAACGGTTACCATTCGGTTAACCCGTTATCCGGTAGAGCAAGCAAATGAAACGAATTACACTCATATCGGTTCTTGCCACACTCCTTTGGGCCTTGTGGTTGTCCAGGACTGGTGTTTTGTGGGCAGGGCAGGCAGCATGGCCTTTGGATCAGATGTCTTCAGAGGATGCCCTCTTGGTGGCCTGCCCTGATGGGCAGATTCTTTACAAGAAGAATGAAACAAAAAAACTCGTCCCTGCTTCCACCCTCAAGATCCTTACCGCCCTTGCAGCGATTCATCATCTGGGAGAATCTTACAGGTTCCGGACTGAATTCTATCTGGACCAAGATAACAATCTCAAAATAAAGGGCTATGGAGATCCGCTTCTTGTCTCAGAGGTGTGGCAGGAAATGGCCACGGCTCTGGCCCGCAGGTTTCAAGGCTTTAAGGATCTGATACTTGATGACTCCTATTTTGCCCGTGACATACAGATTCCCGGAGTAAGCAACTCGACAAATCCGTATGATGCCCCCCCTGGAGCGCTTTGCGCCAATTTCAACACGATCTTTTTCGAGCGGGACAGGGCTGGGAGAATTGTCTCGGCAGAGCCTCAAACGCCTCTGACCCCGCTGGCCCTTGAGCATGTGCGGCACTTAGGCTTAAAGAGCGGTCGTTACACCTTCTCCCACGACAGCCGCGAGGCAGTCCTCTACGCCGGAGAACTTCTGGTGCATTTTTTGAGAGAAACGGGCATCGATTTTCAGGGCAAAACACGCATGGGCATCGTGGGTCCGGAAGATCGGCTTGTCTACACCTATGAGTCGGTTTATGCGTTGGAAGAGTGTTTGCGGAAAATGCTTGAGTTCTCCAGCAACTTTATGGCTAACCAGATCTTCCTTGCCGTTGGGGCCCACGTGGGTGGGCCTCCGGCCACCGTTGAAAAAGGCGTACGAGCTGTTTGCCGATACGCAAAGGACGTACTCGGTTTGAATGACATCAGGATAGTCGAAGGATCCGGGATCTCAAGAAAAAACAGGCTGTCGGCATTGGATATGCTCGCTGTTTTGAAGGCCTTTGAGCCCCACCGCGGTCTCCTGTCCGGCAAAGGGAGGGTGCTGTACAAGAGCGGGACATTGAAGGGCATAAGAACGAGGACCGGGTACATTGAGGGTCGGCATGGCAGGCCTTACTGTTTCGTCATATTTCTGAACAGCCCAAATCCGGACATGGAGTCTGTGATGAACAGCGTTATGGTCTTGTTAAAATTGCAAAAAAAGGATAGAGAATGACACTCAGGCAGTTGCGAGTTATAAATGAATAAGATCCTTGAAATAGATAATGTACGAAAATCCTTTGGGGGTTTGACTGCCCTGGCGAATGTCTCCTTTTCTGTGAGCGAAGGGCAGATCAAGTCGTTGATTGGTCCCAACGGTGCAGGAAAAACAACGCTCTACAATATTGTTACCGGCATTCACCGCGTTACTGAGGGAGCGGTTTGGTTTCTTGGTGACAGGATTGACGGTCTGAAGCCCCACGTTATTGCCAGGAAAGGTATTGCTCGCACCTTTCAGAACGTAGAACTCTTTGAAAATATGTCTGTGATCGAAAATGTCATGATGGGCTGCCATGTGCGCACCAAGGCGGGACTATTCGGCGGGGCTTTCCGGCTCCGTGCAGCACGCGAGGAAGGACGGGCCATCATGGATCAGTCCATGGAACTCCTTGACTTTGTCAGTCTCAAGGAGCGGGCCCACGAGAATTCCTCCGCACTTCCTTTCGGGCTTCAGCGCTATTTGGAGATTGCAAGGGCCCTGGCCACCGAGCCCAAACTCCTATTGCTGGATGAACCAGCTTCGGGTCTTGACCCGAGTGAAAGCCAAGCCTTGTGTGATCTGATCCTGAAGATAAGGGAAAGTGGAATAACCGTTTTGCTGGTAGAACACAATATGGAAGTCGCAATGGAAATATCAGACGAGATTGTGGTTCTCAAGTATGGAACAAATATCGCGGAAGGCACCCCTCGCCAAATTCAGAACAATTCGGAAGTGGTCTCAGCGTATCTGGGGGATTAGTTCTGTGCTAAGGATTAAGAATCTTCACACCTATTATGGTCGAATCAAGGCCCTGGACAATGTGTCACTCCATGTCCGGGCC
>JADFWI010000001.1 GCA_015222985.1 Pseudomonadota bacterium
ATTAATTGCAACCCATTTTCGCGGGCAATGGTTTCTCCCCTTTCGACCGAGAACCCCACGCCAGGGGGGCTCATTTCCAACCGTCTGGCCAATTCCTGCCTCCACGTAGTTGAGATACGCCTTTCTTGCCCCACGTGTCGTTCTCCCAAAATATCCTAGAACATAGTCCACATCCTGCCACGGCATCTTCTTTCTGCCTATCAGTGCGCTATGCCCGCAATATGGGTATCTATTCAATTCTTTAGGGGTCAAGGGGTCAAGTCATTTCGTGCTTTTTCATGGGTCGGATTCTCCATTTTGCTTGACCTATCCCGCTTCTCATGTTACGTAAATAGCGTTACGCTAGCAGCGTTATGTTGTTAACATAATGCCTTTTGGCAGATTCTCTTGAAACGCGGCAGATAGAAAGGATGGTGAAACAATGCAGAATCCTTTTATCTATGGAGGTCTTGTTTTCGGTGATCATTTTGCGGACAGGCAAACTGAACTTTCCGACCTGGCAACAGAAATGAGCAATATGAGCAAGGTTTTTTTGGTTTCTCCGAGGCGTATTGGCAAGACGTGCTTGTTGAAAAACCTACAGAAGAACTTAAGAGAGGATGGTTTTCTCACGGTTTACATCGATCTTTATAAGGCCCCCACCCTCCGGCATTTTACTGAGCAGTATGCAAAAGCAGTTGTTGAAGTGGTTGAGGGCAAGCTTGAAAGAATGGTCAAAGCTGTCCCGCGTATTCTTCCGGGCCTGCGTCCCAAATTGGACCCGAATCCTGATGGCACAGTCTCCTTCTCTGTGGAATATATTGCCAGGGAAAAGGAAGTCTTTCAAATACTGACAGAAGTCTTGGAATATCCGGAAAGGGCGTCAATAAGGAAAAAAAAGCGATTTGTAGTTATCATTGACGAGTTTTCTGATATTGCGAAATACGATGGCACGGATGTGGAAAAGGCTATTCGGGCCGTAGTGCAATTTCATCAGCGAGTCGGCTATATCTTTTCTGGTTCCAAGAGGTCCGTAATACGTGACATGGTGAAAGACAAAAGGCGAGCCTTCTATCGTATGGGAAGAATCATGGAGTTGACTCCCATCCGACGAGATCTGTTCATCGCCTTTATTGAAAGCTGGTTTGCGAGAGGAGAATACGACTTGAGTGAGAATGTAGTTGACCTGATCTTGGAAAAAGGCCGGGATATACCGTACAACATCCAACGGATTGCTCATAACATATGGGAAAAGGCAAGCGAGTCCAAGAAAGCAGGAAACGCCTCAGTAGACAAGGCAATAGAGACGATTGTTAACCAGGAGTCTATGAACTACGAAGCATTGTGGGACGGCCTTTCCCAAAAACAGCGAGAACTCCTTATCGGTCTGGCCGAAGATGATCCGGCAACTGTTTTTTCCAAGGACTTCACCGAAAGATGGCGGCTGGCAGTATCTTCTATCCAAGCTTCGTTAAGGGCATTGGAGAACAAAGGAATCGTGGAAAAGGAAAAACAGGGCAAATACAGATTCGATGATGAATTCTTCCGTCTTTGGATTGCGAGATGAGGTGGACCCATAGAACCTCAAAGGGAAACCGGCAAAACTAAATGGCGTTCCCTTGGACTTTTTAACATGTTACGACTGAAAAACTTGAGAAGAAGTACAGCGTATGAAACGTGCTCGCGACATGTAACAGAAGGTCAGCTTTGTCTTGACATTCAACTGGGATGTGAGACATAACTCCGCTGAAAAAAAAGACTTAAGGAGGCCGGAATGATTGCTGATCTTGTGGGCAAGAATCGTAGTTGTCGGAGGTTCTACCAGGACTTCTCAATAGAGCGTCAAACCCTAAAAGAGCTTGTAGACCTTACGCGTCACTGTGCTTCGGCCGCCAACTTGCAGCCTCTAAAGTATATTCTTTCATGCGACCCTGACAAGAACGCCCTCATTTTCAAGCACCTTGCATGGGCCGGATATCTGAAGGACTGGCCTGGGCCCTCGGAAGGCGAAAGACCGTCTGCCTACATCATCGTCTTGGGCGACACAACTATCTCCAAATCATTCGGTTGTGATCACGGCATTGCAAGCCAGACGATTCTCCTTGGCGCCACGGAAAAGGGCCTGGGGGGATGCATGGTCGGCGCTGTCAAGCGCAAGGAACTCCGCGACGCCCTGGCCATCCCGGGGCACCTTGAAATCCTGCTGGTCCTTGCCATTGGCAAACCAAAGGAGAAAGTGGTGATTGACACTGTGGGGCCTGATGGAGATATTAAGTACTGGCGGGACGGCAAGGATGTTCACCATGTCCCGAAGCGATCTATTGACGAGATCATTGTGGCTTAACCACGCTTTCCTCTGGTTCGAACGTGACTTCAAAGAACTGATCCCCCATGTCATGTTCTTTGTCTGTCACTAGCTGTTGGCCCTCTTCGCTGATTTCTTCATCCTTTTGAGCGGTCTCATAAAGCTCTTCCAAAGGCTGATTGAGAAACATCTTGCAGAACTTCTCCGCATTTCTCTTAAGGAGTGTCCTGGTCGAGGGTGCCGGTGCGCCGCGGCCCAGTGCAACGATGTAGTCCGTATAGGGGGCAGGGGGGCCGATGTCGACTGCTTTAGCATACCAAAGGGTCTTGTTTGTGCCAACCCGGATTACCCGAATGCGCTCGTCAACGCGTGACGCCTGATGAAGACCACCTTCAAAATAGTATAGCAAATCTCCTGTTATGATCAGATCGTAGTGCTTGCTTCGGGCTATGTCCATCAAGTTCTCCAAACGGATATCCGAAACATCTGATTCAAGTGACACACTTGCAAATACAGAGTTTCTCAGCAACTCCTCATATAAAGATTCACAGGCAACTCTTCCCACACCCTGTGCATAAGGGGGCTCCCTGAATCTAAAGACAGCCACATTGGACGAGGTGTAATCATCATGGAGAGGAGCTTCGTAGATGTGTTCTGGCAGGCCGGCAGGCTTTAGAAGGACATTGCGCTGATACGTATACGCACAACCAGCGACGCAAAATACCATCACCATCGCACACACCGTGATCTTGGTTGACACCCTCATTGTTTCATAATCCCC
>JADFWI010000230.1 GCA_015222985.1 Pseudomonadota bacterium
CCATCCCCGAGTTCCCGCTCAAGTTGATAAAAACCCTTTCATCAGGATATCCTATGAGCGAATGGGCGCCTTTTAAGACAATCATGGAATTCAATTCCCTGGCAGTCCGTTGCAGGACATCGATTCTGTTGGCATCTATTTCCCGGACCTTCATTTTCGTGATTCTGGACATCTCCCCCAGATGAGGCGTAAGAATTGTCTCTGCCTCCCTTTCCTTTATGATTTGCAAATCCTCACATAGCGCCGTAATGCCGTCCCCGTCCACAAGCAAAGGTTTATTGATTTCTCTGGCCAATTCCCTGACCAGTTGTTGGGTTTCCTCCTCCAGAGATAAGCCGGGACCCAAAACAACCATATCCATTTTGTCTGACAGTTCCAGTAACGAGCCCTTGTTTTCAAGTGAGATGCTCCCTGATCCTGTTTCTTTCTGAGGAACAAAGACTATCTCGCTTCCCTTATTTGCAATAAAAGGCGACATGGATTCAGGCGCAGCAAGCCGGGAATAGCCGCCCCCTGCTTTCAAGAAAGATAGCGCCGCAAAAAACGGGGCCCCGAAGTAGCTTGAAGCGCCGGCTATGAATAGGACCTCGCCAAAATCTCCCTTGTGCCCAACCTTATCCCTGGGGGGGATATGGCCCGTATGGTTGATCTCCACTTTCATGGAATCCGTGTCATACATGGACGGGGGAAAAGATATGTGTGTGACGTACAATCTTCCGCACAGGTCACATCCTGGAAAAAGCATATTGCCCAGCTTCGGTAGACCAAAGGCTACGGTGTAATCGGCCCTTACGGCTATGCCCATTATCTTGCCCGTATCGCCATGGACACCAGAGGGGATGTCCACACTGAAGACTGTCTTCCCGCTTTCATTTACCAGTTTGATCACATCACGATAGAGCCCCCCAACATCCCGTGTGAGGCCTGTACCAAAAATGGCGTCCACAATAGCATCGCAGTGGGAAACATCCGTCTTGATCGATTCCGTGGATTCAATCTGGCGCACTTCAATCGGCAGCCGACATGCGATGTCAAGGTTGACTTTTGCCGCGCCTCTAAACCTGTTCTTGTCGCCCAGGATGAAAACCTTAACCGATCCTCCGTTTGAGTGGATTTTTCTCGCAACAACAAAGCCGTCCCCACCGTTGTTGCCGACACCGCAGAAGACAACAAACTTCTTGTCTCTTATGCCTAATTCCTTCAACAGAGTGAAGTAAACGGCCCCACCGGCGTTTTCCATCAAAAGCTCATCAATGATGCCGAATTTTTCAATGGCAGTCCTATCCAGCGCCCTCATCTCAGATACCCTGCTGATCTTCATCTCTTACCTCCAGAAAAGTCACAAAGCATTGTGGTAGGTTCTCAATAAGCTAGCAGACTAACTGTTTTGCTTCCTTGTTGTCCAACCATTTTTTTGAATTTTTGTAGCATTTTAGCTTTTGTCATTTGTTACAAGGCAGAAAAGGCGAGATTTGAGGCGGGGAGGTTGATCGTCACACACGACCCGATTTCTTGAGGGATTCCTTGAAGACCTCGTAGAATGCTTCATGCTCTCGGAGGGCCCCTTTGAGGATGTTCTCTACGTCATCTATGTCTTGCGAGCTTACTATGAGGTTTACACTTTTGTCGAAGGCCAACATATTGTCCTTGGTTCTGAAACCTTTGCCAAGAAGGGCAACGAACATGTTCCGACGCACGCTTATTGGAATATGTGCCAAATATTGAAGCACATGGTTCGATTTCGTGCTGGCAGCATCAAAGGTTATATTTAGAATGACCAGATCATATGTATGAAACCGCATGTATTTTAATGCATTCCGAGCTGACGCTGCTTCTACCACGTGGTAGTTCAAACGCTCAAGGACTGTGCGCAACTTCTGTTTTGCTTCCAGATCGTGCTCGCAAAGCAGGGCAGTTTCCATCCCCTCTTGAATATAATCAAAGGGCTGTTCAACGGCATCATAGTCCCCGGAATCCACCTCATGCATCATGGCTTCCAGGTTGCTCATTTCCGTAGTCCTTACCGCATCGGAATGGGTATCAATCTCCATCCGGGTCTGACATTTTGGGCACTTGATGGAAGCCGTGCGTCCTGGCGGCAGCTTTTCATCGGAAATCCTGAATTTCGCCTTGCAATTCTGACAAACGATTTCCATATCTAAAGATCAGACCCTTTCTCCACGTCCGGGACGGTAATCCATATCGACTTCCAGGTCCTCGATATCCGTGGTTTTCTCCCCTCGCGTACTCTTAACACCGTCGATTCCCCGCCCCACTACTGGTTTACGGGATGCATAAGCCACGGCGGTCTCCTCAGTTATAAGCCCCTTTTCGTAAAGTCCGATAATGGATTTGTCAAAGGTGATCATCCCAAAGGGCTCGCCAATCTCTATCATCTCATAGAAGGTCTTCCCTTCTGACTCGCCCTGCAGGATGGCCTCCTTTACCCTGAGGTTTGTCCCCATGACTTCAAAGGCAGCCACGCGGCCACCGCCTATCTTGGGGAGCAGCCTCTGCGAAACGATCCAGCGCAGGCTATCAGCCAATCGGATACGGATTTGATTCTCCTCTTCTGTTTTGAACATGCCGAGCATACGGTTTATAGTCTGGCCTGCATCCACTGTGTGAAGGGTCGTCAGGACCAGATGGCCGGTCTCGGCTGCGTTCAACCCAATCTCCACGCTTTCCCGGTCACGCATCTCGCCCACCATGATCACCTTGGGGGCTTGGCGGAGAGCGGCGCGGAGTCCATTGGCAAAAGTGTCAAAGTTGGTGCCCATCTCCCGTTGGTTGAAGGTGGCCTTTTTGTGGGGGTGTTCATATTCGATGGGATCCTCCAAAGTCACTATGTGAACCGACTTCTTTTCGTTGATTTCATTTAGCAAAGCTGCAAGCGAAGTCGTCTTGCCCATCCCAGTCGCCCCTGTCGCCAGTATAAGACCGTTCTTTTCTTCGGCCATCTTGAAAAAAGCCTTGGGAAGGCCGAGTTCCTTGCACGTAGGAATCTTGGCCTCTAGTTTTCTCAACACGGTGGAATAATTGCTTTTCTGAGCAAAAATATCGACTCTGAAGCGGGCCTTGCCGGGAAGTTGGTATGACAGGTCACAGGAGCCCTGTTTCAGAAGGGTTTCAGTCAAACGCCGGTCCCGGTTCAAAATGTTCAGGGCAAATACCTCCGCCTGGAAAGGGGTCAGCTCCTTGAAAGGGGGCTCCAAATCCACAGGACAAAGCAAGCCTTCACTTTCCACCTGAAATGGTTTTCCCACGGTTATGTTCAGATCCGACACATTACTGTGAGAATCAAGCATTCTGGTGATAATGTGATCTATTTCGTGTTTCCTCATGTTAATAGACTTTCCGCCAATTCCCTGGCCCAGACCGGGGGATTCCTCCGGGGACATTTTCGAACTCCTGTCGCGCCAGGGCGGGCCTGAATTCTCAAATTCGCAATTCCTCAATTCCGGTCTATCCGGGTTAGGCTTCGGTAAAATCCGATGGGGGAGCCTTTAGCAGGGGACGGAATTGCTTCTTGTCATTGGCTTTGGCATAGGCCTCATCAGCGCTGATCCATCCCTTCTTATAAAGGTCCATAATGGCATCATCCAAAAGTTGCATGCCGTATTTTTTCCCGGTTTGTATCATAGAGGGAATTTGATGTGTCTTACGTTCCCGCACAAGGTTGCGCACCGCAGGGGTGGCGATCAGGATTTCCAGGGCCACGCACCGTCCCTTCTTATCAATGCGCTTGAATAGGACCTGGGCCAGCACGGCCCGCAGGCCATCTGCCAGAGTCGACCGGATCTGATCCTGCTGGTTGGCAGGAAAGACCTCAACTATTCGGGATACAGTGCTCACGGCGCTGGTCGTGTGCAAGGTAGCGAAGACAAGATGGCCGGTGGAGGCGGCCTCAACAGTAAGAGAGATCGTCTCAAGATCTCTCATCTCACCCACGAGGATAATGTCCGGATCTTCACGAAGGGCCCCTCGAAGGGCCGCCGAAAAAGACTTGGTGTGTATGGCCACCTCCCGCTGGTTTACGATACACCCTTGACTGTTGTGCACGAATTCAATGGGATCTTCGATTGTAATTATGTGATCCTTTCGGCTCCTATTCGCCTGGTCAACAATGGCTGCCAGGGTTGTTGACTTACCGCTTCCGGTCGGGCCCGTGACCAGCACCAAACCAC
This sequence comes from Pseudomonadota bacterium, assembly GCA_015222985.1. Lineage (GTDB taxonomy): Bacteria > Desulfobacterota > Desulfobacteria > Desulfobacterales. The sequence goes on from JADFWI010000230.1 coordinate 4,188, forward strand.
GGGGAAGGGATGCAAGCTTCGATACCACAGACGGCAAGCCGAGCTGTTCCGCAGTCATGATCTCGTCAGGTATTTCGCGGAATACTGCCCCGACACCGTTTCTCTGCATAAAGAAATTCGCCCTGTAGCGCGCAAGGCCGGGAATCTGGTAGCCAAAATCCATATCCCCGGTCTCTTCAAAGACTTTAATCTTGTCTTCAGGGGCGATTTCATAGAGCATGGCCCTGAGTTCATCATTGTCGAGAACGGAATACTTCACTCGCTCCATATCACCGACGATTCGAAGCATTGGAGGTTGACCTGCAACCAGGTGGAGGTCAGAGGCCCCTTGCTCGTGCATCAATTTGAAGAATGCATCGATTTTCGCCATAAGATTCTTCCCTTACATCAGGGTAGCTGCCAGCCGCATCAAGCTGTTAACCACAAAGGAGCGCAAAAATATGATAGCAAGCAATACAAGCATTGGAGAAAAGTCAATGCCGCCAAATCCAAGCGGAAATCGTCTCCTTATAGGATACATTACGGGCTCGGTGACGTTATGAATAAAACGGACAATCGGATTATATGGGTCAGGGCTCACCCAGGAAAGGACCGCACGAGCAATGATGATCCACATGTAAATGAGTAAGGCATAATCTAGAACCGTGCCAAGTGCGCTAAGAAAATAGCCGATGATGAACATAGTGCTTCCTCAAAAATACGAAGTCTACATGTGTGGGCGATTCCCTTTACCGAGCGGCAAAGCCCCGTTACATAAAATCACGAAGCGATTTTATAACTTGTTGAGTTTTATTGATTATCGAAAATAGCCCATCAAAAGTCAAGAATTTTCATGCAAAGCCGTTGACACAGACCTGTTTAGGGCGTTAATTGACTTCACACGGCTTGCGTTATTACCACGGAAAAACTGCACAATCCGTGCCACTCATGCCACAAGGCATTTTAGGCGCTTTTTTCTTGGTTCTCGGCCTTGCGGTGAATCCGCTTCGGGAGGGCATTATGAAACGGCTGGACAAAAAAGTCGGCTTTATCGGTTCAGGAAACATGGGGGAGGCTATAATCAACGGTCTCATAAAATCGTCTCTGTGTAAAGCGACGCAGATCTGGGCCAGCGACATACGAGAGGCTCGACTGCGCCAACTGGAGGACGCCTATCAGATCAATACTACTAAAGACAACTCGGAAATCTTTGAGCAGGTCGATGTTGTCATTCTGGCAGTCAAGCCCCAGCATATGGACAAGGTCTTAGATGGGCTTTCCAGGACATTTCCGCAAACCATAAGAGGTCTCAAGCTCATCATCTCCATTGCCGCTGGTTTTCCCATCAAAAGGATAGA
>JADFWI010000231.1 GCA_015222985.1 Pseudomonadota bacterium
GTAGCCAAGGCTACTTCCCGGCCTTCGTAGCCGTTGCCACTTCGGCGGAGTAGGCTGGCGAAGTCGGCGACCTGGCCCAGAGGCCCAGGTTTTCAATGCAAAAACAAAGGGGGTTCAAACAAAGAGCTGCCAAACAAGAGCAACCCCCGCGGTGAACAAAAATATAGTCTCCACCAGGAACTCAAATCTGAAACCAGTCACAATCCAGTGTTTCTCAAAGGCGTGAACGACCCATGCCATATATAACAGCGAAAGTACCAGACAATAGGCCAGGGTGGTGGCAAGATGCATAATCGGGAAGAAAAGGAGGACTGCCAAGGAGAACGCCAGGAGTCGCTTTAGTATCCGCAGGGACTTCTTCTCCCCCAATACGATGGGGAGGCTTTCCTGTCCCACAAGCCGGTCACCTTGCATATCCAGTATGTCAAAAAAAGCAGTTCGTACAAAGACCATAACCGAGGCAAATAACGTCACGAAAAGCATTGTGCTAGTAACTTGCAACGAGATAGAAAGGTGAGGGAGCACTACGGTGACAACCCCCCAGGCTATGGCAATCAACACTGTCTTTGAACCCGGTATGTCACTGATGCGCTCGATCTTGCGGCCTGTCTTGAGGCGGCCGGGAAAGAGCTTGACCTTATACAAAAGCCCGAGGGCGCTGATGACGCAAAGAACCAAAAAAGGAACCATGCCCAGAGTAAATGCCATAAAAAGCCCTACTGCCCCTGACATGATCGCCAGCGTTATAAGGATGCCCCGGCTCTGTTCATAAAAGCTAGCCCGGTCCGGGTCATTGTAACGCACAGCCTCTCTGCCGATGAAGTTATTCAGTATGTGCATGGAAAGCACATAACAACTGGCCATCAGGGCAGATGCAAGGCTTGGTCTGATACCCGACAAAAGCGCACAAGTATAACTTAGAAACCCTGCCCCCAGCGCCACGTACAGATTGCTTAAAAGAAGCCACCGCTGTATCCTGAAGACCGTTTGCCGCCATCGGCCCCTTGTCCTGTAAGGAAGACCTTCCAGAGTCCTGTAGACTTTTTTGATTACCCAGTTGGGCGTTGAGGCCCCTGCTGTGATGCCAATGGTCTGCAATCGTTCAATGGCAGAGCTGTCGACTTCTGTCTCACTCTCGATATGAAATGCCCGGCATCCCTCCTGCTCGACTACTTGAGCGAGTCTTCGTGTATTGCCACTGTTGCGGCCACCGACCACCACCACTGCATCCACATTCCTTGCCATTTCCCTGACTTCAGCCTGGCGTTGATGAGTTGAATCACAAATGGTATTGAACACTCTGGAGCCTGGAAAACGCTCTTGCATGGCGCCGGCAACAGCATCAAAAAGCTTGCCGTCCTGGGTGGTCTGGGCAACGACGATGGTCCGCTCAAGACGCGGGAGGTCGGCAACGTCACGGGGATGGCTGACCACATGGCCTTGCCCCTCGGCATGTCCAAGGAGACCTACGACTTCAGGGTGGTCCCTGTCACCCACGATGACAACGCCATAGCCCAGCCTGGCATACTTGGAAATAATGTTTTGGACTTTTATGACCCTGGGGCAAGTGCCGTCGATTACAGTAAATCCTGCATCAGCAAGCTCCTCCTTGGTCTGGGGCGGCACTCCATGGGCCCTTATGACAACCATTCCGGGTTTTGCCCCTGAAGGGTCATTCAGGACCGAGACACCCTTTTCTGCTAGAATTTCTAAAACCTGGGGGTTATGAATCAGTTGGCCGAAGGTATAGATAGGGCCATCCTGGCTGTTGGCAACATCCAGAAGGATCTCCACAGCCCTGTGGACACCCATGCAGAAGCCTGCGGTTTTGGCGAGCCTAATTTTCAAGAATGGCTTTCAGGTGTTTTTCGATCAACATCTCAATGAGCGGCGGAAGAGGCGTCCGGGGTAGTCCCACGATTTCAACATTTTCCTGGGAAAGCGGAATCAATAACTTCTTGGCCGTGCTTGCGGTCACAGCCTCAGCCATGCGAGGGGTCATCTCGCCCATCATGGAATGAGCCAAAACAATTGCCATTGGACCTACGATGATGTCCGCCTGGCCCACCGTGCGCACAATGGCGTTTTCGCCCGAGGCGCCTCGATTTGCCCTGGCCTTGAGCATCTGGGCCGTGGCAATGGCGTTGGTTCCAAGGGCGGTTATGTCCACTGATTCTTCGAAAGCTTCCCTGAGCTTTTTTATGATGATGCTTCCGATACCCCCGCCTTGACCGTCAATCACACAGATACGCATATTCCGGCTCATATCCCCTGTCCGCACTTTGACAGAGTCATTTTGAATTCTGATCTGTTTTTTTGTATGTAATTTAACAGATTAACCCCGCTGGGTCAACAAGAAGAACGGCCTCTTAGGCATTTTGAACTTCAGGCACTTCTTCTCTTCTATAACCCTTGTAATAGTTGATCAAGCCATTTGTGGAGGAGTCATGAGAGGCTACAGGAGCGTCACCGTCTAACTCCGGGAGGATCGCCTTGGCAAGCTGTTTGCCAAGCTCCACGCCCCACTGGTCATAGGAGTTGATATTCCAGACAATTCCCTGCACAAAGATCTTATGCTCATAAAGAGCAACAAGGGCCCCCAAGGTCTTGGGATCGAGCTTGTTAAAAAGAATCGAGTTTGTCGGTCTGTTGCCTTCAAATGTCTTGTGAGGCAATAGCCTCTCTGCGGCTTCCGGGTCCATGCCGCCGGCAAGGATCTCGGCACGGGCCTCGTCCTTGGTCTTACCCTTCATCAGTGCCTCGGTCTGGGCAAAAAAGTTCGACAAGAGAATCTCATGATGCCTGCCGAGAGGATTTTGGCTATTGATTGGCGCAAGGAAGTCTGCCGGGATCAACTTGCTCCCCTGGTGAATCAGTTGATAAAACGCATGTTGGCCGTTTGTGCCAGGCTCACCCCAGACGATCGGACCGGTCGAATAGCCGACCAGGTCTCCTCGCCGATTCACGCGTTTGCCGTTGCTTTCCATATCGCCCTGTTGAAAATAAGCAGGGAAACGATGGAGATACTGATCATAGGGAAGGATGGCATGGGTTTGGGCGCCAAAGAAGTTGTTATACCAAATCCCTAACAATGCGAGTATTACAGGCATATTTTTGTCCAGGGGCGCAGTACGGAAATGTTCATCCATCTCATGGGCGCCGGCAAGCATGGACTCGAAGTTTTCCATACCAATGTAGAGTGCGACAGCCAGACCTATGGCGCTCCACAGCGAATACCGCCCCCCTACCCAATCCCAGAATTCAAACATATTCTTTGTATCAATACCGAACCGACTCACCGCTTCAGCATTTGTAGAAACCGCCACAAAATGCTTTGCGATCGCAGCTTCATCACCGGCTCTGCGGAGAAACCAATCTCGAGCGCTGTGGGCATTCGTCAACGTCTCCTGGGTCGTAAACGTCTTTGACGCGATGATAAAGAGCGTGGTTTCAGCATCCAAGCCTTTGAGCGTTTCTGCGAGGTGTGTGCCATCGATATTTGAAACAAAATGGGGAGTAAGGCCGGGCTTCCCATAGGGCTTGAGGGCCTCGGTGACCATCACCGGGCCAAGGTCTGACCCGCCAATGCCGATATTTACGATGTCCGTAATGGCCTTGCCCGTGTAGCCTTTCCATTTTCCCTGCCGCACAGTATCACAGAACCGTCCCATCTGTTCCAGCACGGCGTTTACAGCGGGCATCACGTCTTTTCCGTCAACGTGAATAGGCCGGTTGGAACGATTGCGAAGCGCAACGTGCAAAACCGCTCTGTTCTCCGTGAAGTTGATCTTTTCCCCGCTGAACATTTTCTCTCTCCATCCTGCTACATCCGCCTGTATGGCCAAGTCCGCAAGCAGGGACACGGTTTTTTCGGTAATGCGATTTTTGGAGTAATCAAGGAGGATGTCGTTAAATCTGAGAGAGAATTTCCCAAAACGGCTGGGATCTTGTTTGAACAAGTCCCGCATATGTTTTTCTTTCATTTCCTGGTAATGGAGTTCCAGGGCCTTCCATGCAGGCGATTTTACAAGTTCAGACATTCTGGGACGCTCCTTTTCTAATTTGAAGTCAATCAAGAATCGTGATTCGTCATCCTGTGTGCCCTGAGTATCCTATAACCCAAACAACCCGCAACCAAAAAATTTACCACGTGATCAAGGGCGATTTTTGCCCAAAAGTGCCTTGAGCGGAAATAGGTGTCACTTCTTATCGGGAACAAGAAAGATGGAAAATTGGCGGGAAAATACGTGAGGGGGAAGACGGGGCAGGAATTATTGAAATTATTAGTGTCGGCAGCAGGTTTTCAAAAAATATATTCACGGGCGTATTGTTCATGCCCTTTGCTCAGCGTTCAGGCTGAAACCTGCTCGCCTTCGTGCCTTTGGTCTCTTACCTGACCTGTTGAATACGAAGCTACTCGTGGGGTGTTTTCCGGATTGCCTTGAAACTCCTTTTTCACTCCACCTTCTCCTATCTCGTGGACATCCTTCTCCCCTCTTGCCGCTTGCGAACTCGGCCTGTATTCCGGTA
>JADFWI010000232.1 GCA_015222985.1 Pseudomonadota bacterium
GACTTTCGTCGGCAGCGTCAGATGTGTATAAGAGACAGATACTGTTGTTTGATGAGGCTGATGCGCTCTTTGGGAAACGGAGTGAGGTGAAGGACAGCCACGACCGGTACGCAAATATTGAGATCAGTTACTTATTACAGCGTATGGAGACGTACAGAGGACTTGCGATACTGACAACCAACATGAAGAGCGCAATCGACACGGCTTTTATGCGCAGGATTCGTTTTATTGTTCACTTTCCTTTCCCGGATGCGACGCAGCGCGGAGAGATCTGGGCGCGGATCTTTCCAGAATCTACGCCAACAGATGGCCTGGATGCGGGCAAGCTCTCGCGGTTAAACATTGCAGGTGGAAACATCAGAAATATTGCGCTGAATGCGGCATTCCTTGCGGCGGACGCAGGAGATGAGGTGCGTATGAAGCATCTGTTGCGTGCCGCACGAAGTGAGTATGCAAAGATGGAGAAGCCGCTTACAGAGGCTGAGATCGGAGGATGGGTATGATGACAAAGAATATTGAACTGCATATCGAGGAACTGGTGCTGCATGGCTTTGCGCACGGGGATCGGATCGGAGAGGCAGTGGAGCAGGAGCTCTCGCGGCTGCTGGCTGATCGGGGTGTGCCGCAGTCGCTGGAACGTGGCGGGGAGGTTGCACGCGTGGATGGCGGTGCATTCGAGGTGGCGGCAGGATCGAGGGCGGAGGTTGTTGGGGCGCAGGTGGCAAAGGCAGTGTATGGGGGGCTGAGGGGATGAGTGGGCGAGTTCATGCTGAGGCGAAAGCGGCTTCGAAGTCGAGTTTCACGCCTGTTCGGACCGGGCTTCTCGCTGGCTCTCGCGGGAACCAGTTGGTGTCGCAGCCTCCTTTGGTTCAGACAAAACTGATCATCAACCAGCCGAACGATCGGTATGAGCAGGAAGCGGACAGGGTAGCGGAGCAGGTAATGGCAGCGCCAGCGCATACTGGTGTCAGCGGCTCACCACCACACATCCAGCGCTATATGGGGCAAGCGACTGGTGAGGTGGATACGGTGCCTGCCAGTGTAGACCGGGTCCTTGCCAGCTCGGGCACGCCACTCGAACCGATGCTACGGCAGGACATGGGGCAGCGTTTCGGACACGACTTTTCGCGGGTGCGGGTGCATTCCGGTATGGCTGCCGAGCAGTCGACACGGGAGGTGAATGCCAATGCCTACACGGCGGGACACAACGTTGTGTTTGGTGCTGGTCGGTTCGAACCGGAAACACACGAGGGACAGCGATTGATTGCTCATGAATTGGCGCATGTGGTGCAGCAGTCAGGTTCAGATGGGGTTCGTGTTGGTCATGCGGGTCTGCGCCCTAACTCCCCGAGACTATTGGCGCACATAGCGCAACAAAGCGCGGGAAATTTTTCAACTACACCAACAGTGCAAAGACAAACTGCCGCTCCCGCCTCTGCTGCGGCAACGGGTGGGCTTACCGAAAAGATGCTTAAACAGATCGCCCGCACTTTGCGTGAAGCGATGGAAGGTTGGGGTACTGACGAAGAAGCGATTTACTCGGCATTTTCGGGCAGGACGCAAGAACAGGTTGACGCGATTGCTCGAGTCTACAAAAAGATGTACAGTGCTGATTTGCTTGCCGATCTGCGCGATGAGCTCACTGATTCGGAAATGAAGCATTTAGCGATCTTCTCGCCGACTGCCGCGCCAGGCAAAGTGGGTTCCGCGCAGCGAGTAACAGCATTTGCCGACCAGGTTGCGCATCAACTCAATAAAGCGATGGATAGACTGGGAACAGATGAAGACTCTATCTATTCAGCGTTGACGGGACGCACGCAAGCTGAACTGCAAGCCATTAAGGGTGCATACAAACGCCTAACAGGCAGTGAATTGGAAGCGGATATTCGCGATGAAATGAGTGGTTCGGAACTTACTTACGCTTTAGCTCTGCTCAATCAAGGCATGCCGCTACCCGCGAAGCTGCACCTGTTCGCGGACATCGATGTGAAGGATCTCGGTTTTTCCGATCTCACAAAGGGCAACGTAGGTCATACTTGGGTTTCGCTCGAATACAAGGATCCTACGAAGGTGCCTACGACGATACACCCCGCGCACAAAACCAATCTCCGGGCGGGCGGAAAATACTCAGACCCCATGGGGTTCTGGCCTGCGATCTACGAGGATATCGGCTTCTCGGTCAACCCATTCTCTTCATGGGTCAAAGGCTGGATGCGGCACCCTGATCGGGCACACCAGGGAAAGGAAAAAGCGACGGAGACCTGGGATATCAACAAGCCAGCGGTAGACCGGGTAATAAAATATGCAGAATCGAAACGGAGTGCACGCTATTCCGTATATAGTTACAATTGTACCGACTTCGCCAAGGAGGCAGTCGAAGCATCCGGCAAGAGCGCGCCCAGCATGACTTCAGGGACCATCGCTATGCCCAACGCTGCATACGACGGGATTAAAGCACGGCAGGAGAAAGGCATCGGGAAAACGTCTGTTAAGGATTTTGATACGGGGAAGGAGACCGTCGTAAACGGACCGGACGAAACGCATAAAAAGCACTGAACGCGCGGATGAGCGTAAAGCTTTGTAAGTTTTAGGAGATGAGCATGTAAGATGAAAAGAATGCTCTTGAAAGGATATTACGAGAACAAGCAAGGAACAAAATATGGTATTATGAGGGGAAGACAAGCGAACCGATCCTGAAGTACAAGGTGGACTAGGAATGGATGACTTCATACACCGGGAAAGTTATGAAGAGGCGCTGAGATATTGGACTGAGGTCAAGGCGCGGGTCTGATACAAAGTTAGATGACAGCACCACACATTTTAGCGGCGTTATCCTCCAGCGATCTTGTCATGAGTGGGGGGTTGTTGAGCTAAAACAAAGGTGGTTTACGCTATCCACATTGTCCGGCAACGAGAGGGGCGGCAGGGCGCCCCCCCCATCTGGCACGTATAGGCACGGTCGTTAGGTGTCACAGTGGGTTAAGCGGCACACCAACCGCGGATCAACAGGTTCTGGTTGACTGGATATACAGGGCGCCGCTTTCAAGTTTCAGAACGGATATGGCTGACTATGACTCTGCCGGGAAGCCTTCGACCTTCTGAAAGGGACTGCTATTGCGGCAGGTTTGTGTATGCCTTGGTGCTACTGCCCAAAGCCGCAGGACAGTTGAGTGATGGGAGCATCGTTCGGATGCTGATAAAAAACCGAAACAATACACAGAATGGAGATAATTTGCTATTGGTCACTTTCATGGGTTCGTAGCATTGAATTTCATTGTTTCACCGCAAGTTATATCAACCACAAACACATAGCACCAGTACGGAAATACAAAGGGAGAACTTAAGTTATCATGACTTCATTCCCAGGCTCCCCGCGCCTGATCAAAGGCGGCATTGTTCTGATAGATCCGGACACATCAGCCATAGAGCGCGTGATCACGCTCCAGTACAACCCGGACACGCTCACCCGCAC
>JADFWI010000233.1 GCA_015222985.1 Pseudomonadota bacterium
ATATGTGTGATATTCCGAGGATTATTTTTTGAGCATAACGCAGAGATTGGGCAAAAAGACCATTTATGGATGGACACTAGTTACTATACAGAGGTTGAGTGGTTCAGTCGTCAAATAGTGCAGGGCCTCTCAACCATTTGACCATTCAACTACTCAACGAATTATGGAGGTAATACATGAAGAAGGACTTACATCCTGATTATTATCAGACTGCAATTCATTGTGCGTGCGGCAATGTGGTGGAGGCAGGATCTACAAAGAAGGACATCCGAGTTGAAATTTGCTCGAAGTGCCACCCCTTTTTTACCGGAAAACAGAAATTGGTTGACACTGCCGGTCGCATTGAACGGTTCCGAAAGAAGTATGCCAATTTTGAGGCGAACAAGAAAAATGCTTGATAAGCTAGCAGGGGTTGAGGAACGCTTTGACAAGCTCGAAGGGCTTCTCAGTGATCCCGAAGTCATAAAAGACCAACAGGCCTATAAGCACTATAGTATGGAACATGCGGAGTTGAGTAAGATCGTTTCCGTCTTTCGCAAATACAAACAGGTGGCCGAGGATATCGAAGAATCCAAGGATCTGCTCAAGGAGAGTGATGAGGAGATCAAGGAACTGGCAAGAGAAGACATCCAGAGTTCCACAGAGCGCCTCAAAGAGCTTGAAGGCGACTTGGGGTGGCTCCTGATACCAAAGGATCCAAACGACGAAAAGAATGTCGTTTTGGAAATCCGGGCCGGCACTGGCGGTGAAGAGGCCGGGCTTTTTGCCGCAGACCTTTTCAAGATGTACAGCAAGTATGCAGAAAGCATTGGCTGGAAGGTGGAGATCTTAAGCAGCCATGCTACTGGCGTAGGGGGGCTCAAAGAGATCATTGCCTTAATCAAGGGCAAAGGGGCTTACAGTGGTCTCAAATACGAAAGTGGCACTCACAGGGTCCAGCGTGTGCCTGTGACCGAATCCCAGGGAAGGATCCATACCTCTGCCGTCACTGTGGCTGTTCTCCCCGAGGCTGAAGAGGTGGATGTGAAAATAGAGCCGGACGAAATCAGAGTGGATGTCTTCCGCTCCACCGGTCCCGGGGGACAGAGTGTAAACACAACAGATTCAGCCGTGCGCATAACGCACCTTCCCACGGGGGTAGTAGTGAGTTGTCAGGACGAAAAATCGCAGCATAAGAACAGGGCCAAGGCCATGAAGGTCCTGCGGGCCCGTCTTTACGAAAAGATGCTTTCCGAGCAGAACGAAAAGATATCTGCGGATCGTAAGAGTCAGGTTGGGACGGGGGATCGAAGCGAGCGTATCAGGACGTACAATTTTCCTCAGGGTCGGATAAGCGATCACCGCATCGGTCTTACCCTATACAAACTGGAGAGTGTCCTTGAAGGAAACATTGGAGAAATCATAGATGCCCTTGTAACCCATCATCAAGCCCTTGCCATTCAGAACGTCGAAACAGAGTCGAGGAATGCCGCCTGAGGCCTGGACCACCCTGAAACTTCTTAGATGGGCCACAGGTTACTTCAAATCCCACCATATTGATCAACCGCGTGCCACTGCCGAGATTCTTCTGGCTCATACCCTTGACATGGAAAGGGTGGATCTTTACGTGCATTACGATCGCCCCTTGGAAGCCAGAGAACTGGCAGTTTTTAAGGGACTTATCCAGAGACGACTGCAGAGGGAGCCCGTTGCCTACATTGTGGGCGAGAAGGGATTCTGGTCACTCGATTTGAAGGTGACACGTGATGTGTTAATCCCTCGTCCCGAGACCGAAATATTGGTGGAGGCTGCCCTTTCGATCATACCACGGCAACTATCATCAAAGCGCTTTACAATATTGGATCTTGGCACTGGGTCAGGGGGCATTATACTTGCATTGGCCAGGGAACGACCGGGTCATCGGTTCTACGGAGTTGACTGCTCGCAAGAAGCGGTGACCCTTGCTCGGGATAATGCCAGAAGACATGAACTGGATAACGCAATTACGTTTTTGCATGGCAACTGGTTTGATGCCGTGTGTGATAAAGAGGGCTATTTCGATCTGATCGTGTCAAATCCTCCTTATATTTCCCATGATGACTTGGGAAGACTTCCTCCGGAGATTTCGCAATATGAGCCCAGTCAGGCCCTTGACGGGGGGGCTGACGGGCTGGATGCAATCCGGCTCGTCATTAAGAAGGCGGGAGCATACTTGAGTCCTGGGGGGTGGCTCGTTTTTGAGATTGGCTATGATCAGCGGGATGCAGTTGAAAAGCTCGTGTCAGCGTCGGGGGCTTATAGTGATGTGACAGTGATAAAAGACTACAGTGGTTTTGATCGAGCGGTGCGGGCAAAGGCAATAAGAAAATAGATTTTTTGACAAAATTCAGCTTTGTGTGTTATTCAAATTTAAGCATTTTTTCTGGTTTCGCTTTTTCAGGTTAACAAGAATATGCAGAAGATACCCCTTAAGTTTGCAAAAGCTGGAATGAAGCTGGCCAAGGCGGTGAGCAACGACAGAGGAATGACCTTGTGTGGCGCAGGGACGGAGCTAACAGAAGAGACCATTGCCCGCCTCTTGCGTATGGAAGTGAAGCGAATAACAGTGGCGGGGCATCCCATAGATACCGGCAGACAGGAGAAGAGCCTCAGCCAGTTGATAGATGAACTTCACGTGCGTTTCAGGAAAGTTGAAACAGATCCGCTCATGGGTAAGATAAAGAACATGTTATTGGAAGTGTTGAAAGAAGGGGCGGAAGGGGAATGAGTGTGGACAAAGAGAGCTTGAGGACACGCGTTAAGGCGCTCAAGAATGTTCCGACACTTCCGGATGTTTTTGAGGCGATTAACCGTTTGCTGGAGGATCCTGATACTGCGGCAGAGGATATTGCGACTGTTATATCGTCTGACCAGGCCCTGTCGGCCAAGATTCTCAGGGTCGTGAACTCTGCGTTGCACGGTTTTCCCGGCCGTATCTCAAGCATAACACACGCGCTGATCATCCTCGGGTTCGATGTGGTTCAGGGGCTTATTCTCAGCGCGTCTGTCTTTGACATGATGCTTGGCAAGGGGATGCACGGGTTGTGGAAGCACTCTCTCGGCTGTGCCACAACTGCCGGGGTTATTGCCAGAAAAACAAACCACCCCCATCCCGAGGAGGTATCGATCGCTGCCCTGTTGCATGACATAGGAAAGGTGATCATAAAAACCGAACTTCCCGAAGAAACGTCTCGCATAGATGAAGCGATTGAAAAAAGAAAGATTTCCACGTATGAGGCAGAGGAGCAAATCCTTGGACTGAATCACAGCACTGTGGGACGGTGGCTGTGTGAAGAATGGAACCTCCCGAACAAACTCACCGACCCAATTGCCTATCACCATAAACCAGGTATGTCGGAGTTCGTGCAGGTGCCGACTGCCATTGTACACGTTGCCGATATCCTTGTCAGGGCGAACGGATTTGGCTTTGCAGGTGACAATCTAGTTCCTCAAATAGACCCCAAGGCCTGGGCTTTGTTGGACATCTCCGATTCTGTGCTGGAAGAGATCATCAGAGAAATGAGTGAGCAACTGGAAGATACCGGGGATTTCCTTTCTGACGATGGCATTGGCGCATGACGCATGGACCCAAAAAGGTACTGATAATTGCCCGCGATTCCTCTGATGAGGATGAGATAAGGAGGATGTTGGAAGGGCAGGGGGAGCGTTTTCTTATTTATACCGCACAATCTTCACTCCAGGCCCTGGACATAATCTACAGTGACCCCCCGAATTTGGTAATTATCAATCAGTCATTGCATGAAGAAGGATGGAAAGACCTGTGCAAACGGATTAAGGCCGACACGGTTTTTGGACACCTGCCCATCGTTTTGGTCCTCCAAGACTCCGGAGCGGGCTTTGAGATCGACTGGGAAGACCTGCCGGTTGATGACTATCTTCAAAAGCCACTCATTGCCGGCGAGACACGGTCAAGGGTTTCTCTGGTCTTTGCACGAACAGCAAGGATGCGCGATGCCAATCCCCTGACCCACCTTCCGGGCAACTACTCGATTATGACTCAGATCCAAGGACGTATTGATAGTGGGTCACCTTTTGTGGTTGCATATGTGGACCTTGACCATTTCAAGTCCTACAATGATAAGTACGGGTTTCTAAGAGGAGATGAGATTCTCAAGATGACTGCCCATCTTCTTACAAACTCCGTCCGGAAACTCGACTCGCCAGATGCCTTTGTAGGTCACGTGGGAGGAGATGATTTTGTTTTCATTGTTCCGCCCGACAGACTGGACGGTGTTTGTGAGGAGATCATTGGAAATTTTGATCTGATTGTGGAGAATTTTTACGATGAAGGCGACAGGGTACGCCGTTGTATTGACTCCACAAATCGTAAAGGCGAAAAGGAGTGCTTTCCCTTTGTGTCAATTTCCATAGGGGTTGTTACAAATGAGCACAAGCCCATTAAGCATATTGGTCAGGTGAGTGCAATCGCGGCAGAGGTCAAAAAACACGTCAAGTCCATGGAGGGAAGTAATTACTACACAGATTTGCGGGGGTCACAGTTGAAAGTGAAACAAAATGCCTAAAGTCCATGAAATGCCTCAAATGAGCTAAAATGCCTAAACTGCCTAAAGTGAAATACAGTGAAACAAAATTGCAGGTGATGCTATTAGTAATTTAGGAATTCAGTTCCTAACTCCCTAACTTCACATAATTTTAGGCA
>JADFWI010000234.1 GCA_015222985.1 Pseudomonadota bacterium
ACAGTCAAGTTTTTTTGGAGACATACCGATATGAGGAAGGGCAGACCCCGTAGGTAGCCGCACAATAAACAAATAGTCTAACCCTTCACTGGAATCTGAGAGGAAAGTATGGAGATTGGCAAAGCGAAAGAGCAAGCGGAGGATCTTGTTCTAAGACTGCGTGAACTGGTTGCTTCACTTCGTCAGTTGGCCCCAGCCCCTGAACGGGAAGCTCAGAGGGAACAGCTCAGGGTCATTGACGACTCTATCCAACACCTGGAGAAAAAAGATGTCCCCGTTCCGGAAGAGCTTCGAAGGCTGAAAAGGAAACTTCAAGGCGAGATACAACAGGCAGAAAAGCACCAGGTTCTTCTCTATTTCTTGAGAGAACAGCTTTCGCAGGTATTAGCCGAGATCGGCGGTACGGTACGCAAGGCGATACCGAACGAGGCGGCTCAGAAATGATGTTACGATGTCGGGGAGAACAGGTGGGCACGAATCTTGCTTCGGTTGGAAGCAGGGAATCTGAATGGGCTGTCTTAGGCCTGTTTTCAGTTTTGTCTTTGATATGCCGATAGATTGGTTGTGAGGGACATGATGTTCCCGATGCTTTGTTTCTTGGCCACATACGGGTGGAGATTACGAGATTAATAAATGTCTGATCAAGAGTACATAAAGTCGTTGATAAAAGAGGCGGAGCTTTATCGAGCACAGGGCCTTCTGGGGCAATCCAAAGATACATTCATGAAAGTCCTCAGATTCATTAAGAAGGACCAACAGTTTCGTAATCAGAAAAAGCTGATAAGAACCGTTGTGGACAAGATCAAGGCCATGGAAAAAGAGCTGGCTGCGATTCATGAGGAAGCTGTGGTCCCTGAACTGTCTCAAGATGTCCAGGATTTGGTCAAGAACCTGTTTTCGTTTTCGAAGAACAAAGATGTTGCCGAGGTTGAGGGCGCTGTGGCTCTGGCTAAGTTCGGTCAGTATGAGACTGCCTTGACGGAATTTCACAGACTGCTGAAAGAAGGCAAGGAGCCACTTGTGGCGGCCAAGAACATTATCAGATGTCACCTTGCCCTTTCTTCGCCGAATGAGGCGATCGATCAATTCGAACAATGGGTGTCTGTTGATGTGTTGTCGAAAGGGCAACTGAACAACATACGAGCCTTCCTTCAGAGCGTTCTGGAAAAGAAGGGCATTAAGGCCCAACTCCCTGTGGTTGAGGCCCCATCTGAAACGGGCGAAACAGAGGAAAAAGAAGGAGAGGTCCTGGACATTTCTTCAGTAGGGGTTAGATTGAGAAGCGGTTCTCGCAAGGGTAGCATCGCGGAGTTCGATGTTACCTTTCAGTCTGGCAATGTTATTAGCATAGTGATTTCCAGCAAAGAAAGCGAGTTGGTAGATAGCCTCGAACTTGGGATCAAGTTGGCGGACATGCAGTTTTATTCTCCAATAGCCATATTCAGGGGTTGCGGCATTGTTTCCAGAAAGACAAAGATAAAGTCCGGGCCGAAGAAAGGGGATTACATGCTGGACATTATGGTGGAGAGTGGGTAGCCATGGGGGCGAAAAGGCAAAGAATTGTGAAGGGGTTTAGCTAGGTCTTATGGCAATTTTTAATGCAAAGAACAGGGTTATTGAGTGCAAGCTCGTCTATTATGGCCCGGGACGAGGTGGGAAGACCACCAATCTGGAATACGTTTTCAGGGCGTTTGAGAAACAGACGACCGGAGAGATGGTCTCTATTAATACAAAGGGTGATCGGACCTTGTTTTTTGATTTTCTCCCCATGGGTTTGGGAAAAATCAGAGGTTGCGATATCAAGGTGCAGCTTTACACTGTACCCGGACAGGTAAAATATGGATCAACCAGGAAGATGGTCCTAAAGGGGGTTGACGCTGTGGTCTTTGTTGCGGATTCCCTTGAGATTCGCCGGAAAGCTAATATGTTATCCCTGAAGGACCTTCAGAAGAATCTGGCAGAACAGAACATGAGTATATTCAGGATTCCGCTGGTTCTTCAATACAACAAGCGAGATCTTGCCAAAGAGGAGATGCCCATAGTGCCTGTTGAGGTCATGGAGCGCGACCTGAACAGCAAGCTTAAGGTTCCGTCTTTTCCTGCAAGCGCCTTAACCGGAGAAGGTGTCGGGGATACTCTGAAAGAATGTCTGAAGTCAACCTTGCACCACTTGCAGAAAGAGCTTAATTGGGCACGATAACGGTCAGTGATGTTTCGTAAAGCCGTGCTTGCAGGAGACTTGAATTTCATTAGCCTGGCAGACAGTTTTCAAATACTTGGCGGGAACAACAGCACCGGTATTTTGCGCATTACGAGTCAATATGTCCCAACGCCTGGTCTGATATATTTCGTGGATGGTAATCCGGTGAATGCAGCCAATGGTTCATTGCAGGGGATGGATGCCATTTATTCCCTGTTTGGATGGACTGAAGGAGGATTTGAATTTCATGAGGAGGAGGTTCAGGTAGAACATGTTATCACTAGTAGCCGAATGGAGATCGTGCTCGATGCACTGAGGATGTTCGACGACGGCGTGATCAAGAAAGTGGGGCCTCTGTCTTGTGACGAGATCGCTGACGTTGTAGGTAGTGGATTCAAGTATGGCAAAGGGGAGGCGATGCCGGTTATCAAAGGACCTCTGGTGGATTACATGTATGTCATTGATGAAGAGGAATTCCGTGACGGAGAGATGATTGTCGCAGAAGGAGGTCACGGCAACTGGGTTTGGGTTATTTTGGAAGGAAAGGCGAAAATAACCAGGGAAACCTCCAACGGTCCCATGACTATAGCCAGACTCGGAGAGGGGTGTTTCATAGGATCTCTCGCCTCTTTCCTACAGCGAGATTATGTCCGAAATGCTACGGTAACAGCGATGGGTGACATTCAGTTGGGCGTGTTGGATACTCAGCGTCTTTATCAAGAGTACGCATCTCTATCATTCGATTTCAGGAGCTTGCTTTCCAGCCTTGATGGCAGGCTGACAAAGATCACGGACACGGCTGCAGATCTGTTTGTGAAAAGGGATACGACCGATCGGTTAATCAAGGACGAAAAGCCGATCATAGAAGAAGGCACACAAAAGGGAGACATGTTCACCATAAGGGGGGGAGAGGCTTACGTGGCCCGGCAGACTCCGAATGGATATTTGCCGCTATTAACTCTCAAGGAAGGGGATGTTTTTGGATATGTGCCGTTCATGGATGTGGGTCACGAACCTCACCGCGCCTCGGTGGTTGCATCAAATGACTTGGACGTAGGCACACTTGATGCGGAAAGCCTCCAGAGAGAATATGTTCAACTTTCAGGAACATTCAGAAGCCTGGTCGTAAATGTTTGCACCAGTGTCGCTCTTACAACCAGGATGGTATGTTATTGCCAGGAAAACTAACATGCCCTAAGGGCTCGCTCAAAAATAACTTCACATTTTGGCATCTCAGCTTCAGCCCATCTTTGACCGATGCCTCATTCCCAAACTCCTCGAAATAGCCCGCT
>JADFWI010000235.1 GCA_015222985.1 Pseudomonadota bacterium
ACTGCCTTCTTGAATTCCTCAATGCTAATGCGCTCGATGAATCGAGCGGTTCTTTCCTTCTTCTTACCGTTGGCCGCATAGTACTCAAAACATTTCCTGGCTAAGTCGATCACCTCCTCGTTGGTCAGGTCTTCTGCAATCACATCTCCGATCCGGGGCTTACGCGCAGCATTACCCCCGAAGATCACTGTCCATCCTGACTTCTTGCCAAAGGCGCCAAAATCTCGCATGTAGCTCTCGCCACAGTTCATGGAACAGCCCGATATGCCGATTTTGGCCTTTGCAGGTAGATCCATGCCCACGAAAAGGTTTTCCAGTTTACCTCCCAATCCCAGCGAGTCCTGCACACCTAACTTACACAAAGTATTCCCAGGACAAGCTTGTACATAATGAACGCACAATTCGACGGCCGGTCCCACGTCTATGCCCAGATCTCGCCAGACATCATCAACGACTTCCGCTTTCATTCCAACCAGTGCCATGCGTTGGGCTGATGTAATCTTGATGATGGGGATCTCATATTTGCGCACTACCTTGGCTATGGTTTCCAACGTATCGGGTGTCACAATCCCCAAAGGCGTTCTGGGTACGACTCCATAAGTCTTCTTGTCTCGTTGAATGATAGCTCCTTTTGGTCTATCAGGCATGATTGTCCTCCTTGATTTCATAGTCCCTTGCTGTATGCACGCCTTCGGTAGTCGGCAATATACCCAAAGCGGACTTGTTAATATTCACGGCAGAGTGCACCGAGACCGCGGGCTAATGAATTTATTGTATTTTGTCTCTGCTCTCTCTACGTCCTTTGTGGTCAAATGCTTTTTCCGCGAGCGCTTAGGCCGCCAATTTCTCCTTTTTCAAAACCTCCCCCCTGGCACTTATGACCACCAGCTCCACTGATATTTCCTTTTTCGCCTCTTCCATGGCGTTCTTGATGATCACGGGAAGCCCTGAACAGCAGGGAACCTCCATAATGGGCACCGTGATGCTCTTTATGTCGGCCATCCTAAATATCTCAGCGAACCTTCTGACGTATTCCTTTACATCATCAAATTTTGGACACCCCACCATAACGACCTTGCCTTTCAGAAAATCTTGATGGAAACTCGGATAGGCAACAGGTACGCAGTCTGCCGCAACTAGTAGATGCGCCCCTTTCAAGAAGGGTGCGTTCGGCGGTACCAACCTGATTTGAACAGGCCAGTGGGAAAGAGCAGAAGCAGAGCTCTTATACATGGATGGCTCACCAGGCCCCTGACAGGACGGATGAGGAATAAATGTCTGGATTTGGGTCGAGGGACATCCGCATGGCAAAGTCGCCTCTTGATGACTCTCCCTTTGAGCCTTCAAACCCAAGTATTCTTCAACAGCCTCCTCATCGAATTCCTCGGCTTCACGTTCAACTACGGAAAGTGCCCCGGTAGGACATTCTCCCAAGCATGCCCCCAGACCGTCGCAGTATTTGTCCGCAACGAGCCTGGCTTTCCCGTCAATGATCTCGATAGCCCCCTCGGCACAGGTGGGAACGCACTGGCCGCAGCCATCGCAAAGTTCGTCGTCTATCTCAACAATCTGTCTCTTTATCTTCACCTTTCCTGCCCAAACAACGCCTCACGGGCCAACCACTTCCCGGAATCAGTTAACATTTTCTTTTCAATGATCTCTGACAATTTTTCTCTTTCAATCTCCCTGTCCTTTTGGTGTTCCTCAAGATTGACGATCAGGTCAGCATCGTAGACAATCTTAAAGCTCAACGTCTCTTCATCCCTGGGGTGATGGTGATGCCCGACGATGTCACAGACCTCATCTATGAGTGCCTCCCCTGCGCCCAATGTGCTCAGGATCTCCCTGGCAACAGGAGGCGCTTCTTTTTGGTGATACCGGGCTGCCGTGCTGTTGTATTTTCGTTCAGCTTCATGAATCCCGATGTCGTGGAGCACTGCTGCAGCCAGCACGACTCGGGGCTCTCCGCCTTCCTTGATCATGATCTCCTGGGCCCGCTCCAAAACCATCAGGGCGTGGGCTATCCGTTTCTGGTCCTCTCCGAACTTCTGTTTCATGGCCAATATCAATGAGTCGACCAAGGCCTTTTCCTCTTTGTCAGTCAATCTCACGGCTTCCTTTGGATCGAATCCGAGACAATCTTTGGCGTGCTCGCACCACTGGGCGCAGCCAACGTTGAGTTTGGGGTTTCGTATCTGGTGACCACAGCGGGGGCAGCGACGTTTTGCGTCGTCTTTGAAAAACTCCACGAAAAAACCGCACTCTGCACACGGTATCTCAAAAATATCTCCAGGCGTCCAAAACATGGTGTCTTGCCCTGGGCACATAGTTTTGGCCATGATGTCATCCCTTAAAGACGCTTGCCAAATGCGAGAGTTTGTTTTTTGTAAGGTACTTCTTGGTCCGCTGATCGATTTGCTTGAGCAGATCTCC
>JADFWI010000236.1 GCA_015222985.1 Pseudomonadota bacterium
CACGTCTTTCATTTTGACCGCTGGTGGAACCCGGCAGTGGAGAACCAGGCTACTGACAGGGCCTTTCGAATAGGCCAGACCAAAAAGGTATTTGTCCACAAAATGGTAACCATTGGTACCCTGGAGGAGAGGATTGACCAAATGCTGGAAGAAAAACAACGGCTTGCTGAAAGCATTACCGGAAGTGACGAATCCTGGCTGACAGAGTTGGATGACCAGACGTTCCGTGAGCTTATTACGCTTAGCCGGGATGCCGTGCTGGAGTAAAAAATGGCAAGAATAAGCCGTACCTGGTGGGGAGAGCAATTTCTGGAGGCCCTTGAGCAATGCACGGATGCCGGAAGACTGAGCCGGGGACGGAGTTACAGCCGTCCAAGCCGCATGCTGTCCTTTTCAATAGAAGGAGCGCATATAAACGCAAGACTCCGGGGAAATATTAATCCGTATTTCGGGGTGTACAAGGAGCCCCGGTACACGGTCGAAATACAGTTGAAAGCCATTGCGGCCAAGAAGTGGAAGCAGATTCTGAAACGCCTTGCCGGCAATGCGGGTTGGCTTTCAAGGCTCCTTATGAACGAGATGCCTGATGATATCGAAGATGCCTTCAGGGATTCCGGTGTTTCCCTCCTTCCTGCCTCTCCAGCCGATCTCAAGACCGCCTGCAGTTGTCCGGATTGGGCCAACCCGTGCAAGCATGTTGCAGGGACATATTACAAAGTGGCGGGCCTCCTTGATCAGGACCCTTTTTTGCTCTTTGAGCTCAGGGGCATTACCAGGAAAAAACTGAGGAAGCAGCTTGCCGCCACACCCCTTGGGAAGGCCCTGGTTGCGGAGATGGAAGAAGGACTGGACGCAAAGCCTGAACCGGTTGCAAGCCGCTTTGCAGCTCCAGCCAGGATGGCGCTGGAGGGGGAGATAGGGCTAAGGGATTTCTGGCAGGGCAACAGCTTTCCCGAATTGCCGCCAACTGCCAAAGGCCCCGGTGTGCCCGCCCTGCTTATAAAAAAACAGGGTGACTATCCTCCCTTCTGGCCGGGTGACAACTCTTTTATCGAGGCCATGGAGGCAATCTATGAGCAGGTGCGGATAAAAAATAAAAAAAGCTTATAAAGCAGGTAAGCGTTCACGGAATGTTGAATTTAGAAAATAGAAATTGGAAATTTGGCCTTCATATTTTGTAGCGAAGCAGATAAGGTGTTGAAGGATGATCACGGCAATTCGGACATATAGGATTCCCGTTTTCTTCGCTATTCTAGCAATGGCGGGGTTGGGTTGGTGCTTTTACGGTGAGAGGCAGAACATCCACGAGATCAGACGCGAGGGACAACGCCAAGTAGTTGCCGGACTGTTCGATATTGCTGAAGGCACGATTAATGAAGTCTCCCGGAATGACGATTTTCAGCATACTAATATGATGGTTATCTTGGAGAAGCTCGTTGGTGGTTCGCCGTTGCAATTCATCTTCCTGGAGAGAGATGGAAGACGTGTCTTCCAAACCTCGGATGCACCGGCCGCCTTGAGGCTGTCTTCGGCGGAAGGAGAGCGCTTCGAAGAGGGCCGCTTTCTCTTCTGGCGCAAGGTGCGACTGCTGAAGGATGACGCATGGGCTGCAGCGCTCCAACAGAACACGCGACCCGGCGAAAAGCCGAATCCGACGATTGAGAAGGGTGATTGGGTTCTGATTATGGGGGGCGAGTTCCTCGGGGATAAACGAAAATACGCGGTGGCTCGGGGAAGGATGTATTTCACCCAAATTGTGGCGTTTCTTTCTGTGGCGGCAGGCTTCGTTGTCTGGATCATGATGATTAGAAGCCGTCTGCTATCCGAACAGCTCAGGGTGGAGCGCCTTCGCCTGGCCCATATGGAGAACCTGGGACTTAGCGCCGCCGGCCTAGCTCACGAGACGAAAAACCCACTTGGAATTATTTCCGGCATTGCCCAGCAGGTCGCCCATGACCCGGCTATACCCGAAGAGAGCCGAATGAAGCTTGAACAGATAATTGACGAGGTCGACAAGGCCACTGCGCGTTTGGGGCACTTCCTGGCCTTTGCGCGAAAACAAACCGTGAACGCAACGGCACTGGAAGCCTCGGAGGTCATCGGCAAGGTGATCACAGTACTTCAGGCTGAGTTTGACGCGGCAGGCGTTGAACTGGTATCGGACTTCCCTTCCTTGCATGTTCTCGCTGATGAGGACATGCTGCGGCAAATCCTGGTCAACCTCCTCCTGAACAGTCTCCATGCTTCATCCAAAGGCGGCAAGGTGATGGTACGAATGGGGTGTCGCGGGAGACAGGCCGAGCTGATCGTTGATGACAGGGGAAGTGGAATCTCACCGGAACTACTGCCGGAGATTTATAGGCCCTATGTGACGGGCGATCCGGAAGGTCATGGTCTGGGATTGGCCATTGTAAAACGGTATGTTGATGATCTTGGATGGACCATTAAGATCGAGTCTGAGGTAAATCAGGGTACGACGGTCACCATCTCCGGTATCGTGGTTGCCAAAGCTTAGGGATACGAAGGATGAGCGCGTGTATACTCATTGTTGACGACGAAACCCGCTATCGCGGCCTGTACAGGCAGGTTCTCGAGTCTGCGGGATTCAGTGCCCGGGAGGCGGCTTCCGCGGAACAAGCCCTTGACATTATTCAGACCGAATCTCCCTCACTTGTTGTCACCGATGTCCGCATGCCCGGTGCAAGCGGCATCGAATTGCTTCGTATGACGCGGGAAAAACATCCAGCCCTGCCCTTTCTGCTTGTGACTGCCTATGCCGATGTGCGCGACTCGGTGAGCGCAATGAAACTCGGGGCGGTCGATTATCTGGCCAAACCTGTCGATCTGGATGAATTCGTGACCGCTGTGCGGGATGCGCTCGGCATCAGAGCCGGTGGGCCGGACGTGACCATCCCCTCGGAGAAGCTTATAGGAATTATAGCACAAAGTCCGGCAATGCAGTCTGTATTGCGCGATGTCTACCGTATCGCCGGAAGCGATGCCAACGTACTCATCATGGGCGAAAGCGGCGTCGGCAAGGAGGTAGTGGCTCGTTTCATTCACCAAAGCAGTCCGCGACATGGCAAGCCGATGGTTGCGGTAAACTGTGCCGCCATTACAGGCACGCTGTTAGCCAGCGAGATGTTCGGCCATGAAAAAGGCGCTTTCACCGGTGCTGAAAGAAAGCGTCATGGACGCTTTCGGGAGGCCGACGGCGGCACGCTTTTTCTCGACGAGATCGGTGATATGCCGCTTGAGTTGCAGCCGGCGTTCCTCCGCGCCATCGAAACGGGCTGCATCGTGCCTGTGGGGAGCGACAGGGAGATTGAGGCAGACTTCCGCCTCTTGGTCGCCACAAACCGAAATCTGGTGCAAGATGTGGAAGAAGGCCGATTCCGCCAGGACCTATACTATCGTCTAAACGTCATTGCCATCGCGATTCCCCCATTGCGCGAGCGAAAGGATGACATTCTTCCTTTGGCCCGGTTTTTCCTGAGTCGCGGACAGGCCGAGGTCAAGAGGTTGTCTCGGGTAGCGGCTAGGGTCCTCTGTGCTTATCAGTGGCCGGGCAACGTGCGGGAACTCGCGAACGCCATGGAGCATGCGCGGCTTCTCTGCCAGACGGATGTCATAGCCCCTGAACATCTACCCCCGGCAATCCGCAACATGGCTACGCGGGTTGATGGTGAAACCGGCAAAGAAGCCGTTTCAGAAGAAACGGTCATCAAGACGCTTAAGGAAAGCGAGATCGAAAGCATCCGGCGGGCACTAAAGCAAACCGGCGGGAATCGTACTCACGCCGCCAGGCTTCTGGGCATTACCCGTCGAGGCCTCATCTACAAACTGAAGCGTTTCAGGATGTACTGATAGACTTGTCGCTTCAATGGATCAGTACCCCTTTCTTCTTATTTCCGCTCTTCTCCCAGGCGCTGTAACATCCTTTCACACTGACACACCATTTCGCGTGAAACCTTTTCACACCGACAAGGCTTCGCAGGTCTGATCCGTCGTCTCCGGCAAGTCTTGCTGATTGCATAGAGCGGCGTATCGGCACGCATAACGGTGCTTCAACCACTGGTTTGACCTCCCAGAACAGATTGGCACGCGCCTTGCCGTATCTCTGTGTATAGCCCAAGAAAAGGGGATTAGATCCCGCGAGGGGCTCGGCGCGGCTTTCACGAAATCCAAAGATGAAAGGAGATTAAGATGGTAAATCCAGTTCAAGGTGCAGGCAGTGGCGCGATGATGCCGCAAGCCGGGCAAACCCGCATGACCGAGAGCCAAAAGACATCGTTCCAGGAGATCATATCCAAGTACGACCCGGAAAACCTCACCAATGCGGATTTCATGGCCATGGGAGACGAGTTGCGACAGGCGGGAATCAATCGCACCAGCGAAGCGAAATCCATGCTGGAAGACGTGGGGTTCAACATCGATCAATACGCCGAAAGCGGCCCCGGCGGCATGCAAAGGCCCGGCGGTCCACCTCCCATGCAGGGCGGAATCAACGTTCAGGCGTTTCAGTCATTCCAGGAGATACTCGACAAATACGATATGACGAACATGTCGTCCGAGGATCAGAAGAATCTAATGAACGACCTGACCAGTTCAGGGCTTCTTCAGTCCGGTCTGATACTCAACATACAGGCTTAGTTTTCAGGCGTACCATACAAAAGGGCCTTGGTTTGAACGACAGGGCTTTTTTCATGGATAGGGGTGAATAATGATCAAAAGCAAGAATCAATTGGTGGAAGTTATCAGCTTTATCTGTATTTTTCTGCTCCTTTTTGGGTGCACACTTGCCGCGGCCCAGGAGAAGAGCGCGGAAAATAGAGAACTAGGTGCCGAATTCATCACAAAATTCGACAAGGACATGGATGGCAAGGTGTCCGAATCTGAGTTTCCTGGCCCAAGTGAACATTTCCAGGAATTTGACAAAAACAATGACGGTTACATTGACAAGGATGAAGCGCCTACGAAGCCACCTCGTCGAAGACGTCGATAAGAATAAGGTGATGCAGGTAACATATTGGGATCAGGATATTATCAGGTTATATGCAAGATGCGAAACCGAGAGAGCAAACATTAATATGAAGATAACCGTTCTAAATGGTAGTCCACACGGGGAAAATGGTGTAACAGCACAATACACAAAATATTTAGAAATTAAATTTCCTGAATATGAATTCAACACAGTTGAAGTTGCTCGG
>JADFWI010000237.1 GCA_015222985.1 Pseudomonadota bacterium
ATGTGCAAAGAGGTGTTCAGTATCCGACCCAGGGAAGCGATCACTAAATTCATTTTGTTGTAATATCGGAAAATTGAAAACATGTTCAAAATCGGACCTGGAATGGGCTGTAGTGTTCAAAATACAACCCGGCCCGCTCACCCACTCAGCGCTGGATATTGTGCTTTTTGAGCTTGCTGTAAAGTGTTCCCCTGCTGATATTTAACAGCCGAGCGGCTTCATGCTTGTTCCAGTTGCATTCGCGCATCACACTCACGATGAGATTCCTTTCGTTTTTTTCCAAGGCGTATTCCTTTTGCATGCCTTGTCCCAGCAGGATTCGCATTTTCTCAGGGAGATCCTCAACGGCAATGCGGCTCCCAGAGGCCAAAACCACGGATCTGGCCACACTGTTTTCAAGCTCCCTCACGTTTCCCGGCCAGTCATACTCCATCATTGATTTCATAGTCTCCGAGTCAAATCCGGTGATGTCTTTTCCTTCAATAAGGCAATACGTTCTCAGGAAATGATTGGCCAGCAGGGGCACATCCGTGATACGTTCCCGTAAGGCAGGCAGTTCCGTCGTCATAACGTTCAGACGATAGTAGAAATCTTCCCGCAGGCGCCCTGCTCTCATTTCCTTTTCAATGTCTTTATTAGTAGCCGCAATAACCCTGACATTGACCTCCACAGGACGGTCTCCTCCCACACGCTCGAAACTCCTTTCCTGTAAGAATCGCAGCAGAAGCACCTGAGTCTCTAGCGGCAAATCGGCCACTTCGTCCAAAAAAAGAATGCCCCCCTGGGCCCTTTCCAACCGCCCCCGCCTTTGGCTGAGAGCCCCTGTAAAGGCCCCCTTTTCATGCCCGAAAATCTCTGAGTGAACCAAGGTCGGGACAAACGAAGAGCAGTCCGCCACAATGAACGGAGTCTCCTTGTATTTACCTGCCGCATGGATGGCGCGGGCCACAAGCTCCTTTCCAGTGCCGCTCTCTCCCGTAATCAGGACAGTACTTTTTGAGTCGGCCACAGATTGGATCAGCCGGTAGATTTCCTGCATGGGCCGGCTTCGGCCAACAATCCCCATGAACTTATCTGGTCCAGTCAACTGCTTTCTGAATGCCTCTTCCCTAACCTCTTTGGAAATCTGATAACGGATCACACCGGAAATCTGCCGGATTAGGGTTTCAACAAATATCAAATCGTCTTCCACTTCTATGGCCAAAGAAGATGAAGCGAGCATATAAAGACCGTGGCACCTGTCCTCAACTTTGATAGGCACGGCCATCCAGGTACGAAATCCGTCTGCCAGATCCTCTATAATTGCCGGGCAATCCCCGTTTTTCGTTCCTGAGCAAGTTGACTTCATTTTTTCTGCAGTGAGGAACCTTAACAGGGCGTCTTCCAACTTTAGCTTCTTGATTATCCTTTCGGCTCGATCATAGCAGGTTGCTCTGTTTCCCCCTTTCTCCGCCCGAGGGAAATAGAAACCGTCTCGATCTGGAGTTAGCAGGAACATCCATGCATCGAAGCCGGGGTAAAAATCTTCCATCATATCCTGGAGGACACGACACATGCCGTTTAAATTGTATTCCTTGGTCACTCTCAAAAAAACGCGACTTATGGCTTGAAGTTCGTTATGCCTTCTTTTGAGTTCCCTCTCGCTCTCCTGCAGTACTTCCTCGGCCTGCTTGCGCTCAGTAATATCCTTCATGTGTTCGATGATGCCCACCACACGGCCATCGGGATTCTTGAGAGGAAATGCAGAAAGATCGAACCACTGTGTCGTATCCTCTTCTGACGGATAAGGCACAATCTCGCCGTGTGCCTCGCCTGTCTGAAGGGTACAAAGTGACGGGCATCCAGGACATGGAGACTCCCTTTTCTGGTAGGTCTCGTAGCATTTCTTTCCAACCAGCGGCATATGACATGCATACATCTTCTCCGTCCAAGCATTCACCCGGATAATATTGAATTCACAATCCAGAACAGTCATCCCGTCCTGTATGGCGTCAAAGACACTTTGGAGGAAACGACCGTCCTGCCGCAAGGCATCTTCCGTCCGCCTGCGCTCGGCAATCCTTTGTTCTTCAATTTGAAAAATATCCCAGAAAAGACGAGCAGCGACATGGTCCATCAATCGGACGTGGTCTGGCTTGGTTTGGGAGATCTTATTGGCTACATCGTCTCGACCAGTTAGCTCGATGATCATATTGAGATTCTCGAACTTGTATAGATCGTGATAGTCTTTTGTGGTGTAAATGCCCCTTTCCTGAGCGTAGCAGTAACCCACGGTGTTCGGATTGATATCGGCTACCCCGATCAGCTTCATTCGAAGCTCCTTGGACTTGTCGGAAAATATCATATCCATAACCGCCCTGCACCCCGGACCTCCACCCACAATGGCTACGTTGAGTTTTTTATCTTGTTTCATCATTTGCTCCTTCGTAATTGAACAAATGCAAAAGATCACGGAAGGTGTCCCTCACAGGGACAAAAGGTATCCTGTATGATTGATGAATGGCGGGAAAACTCTCTAAAGATGACTCCGAAAGTCCTGACCGGAGACCCGGTCAGGATAATTCTCAAATTGTATAACGCTGCGAGGCCTTACTCTTTCAAGGCTTCTTTGACGGCCTTTAGCAACTCAACTACATCAATAGGCTTTTCAATATAACCGTCAGGTACTGTGTATTTTGTCAAGCCCGTAGTCTCGACGAATTTTTTCTCATCCCGCATGGGCTGTTTGTACATGAAGTTTCTGAAATCCACGCCCGTCACTTCGGAGACTCCCGTTACAACGACTACCGGGATGTTGCTCATGTCCGGGTCATTTCTCAACTCCTGGAACATGGTAATACCGCTTTTTTTCGGCATCATCAGGTCAAGCAATACCAGATTCGGCTTCTCTTTTCGCAAGAGTTCAAGCCCCTCAATCCCGTCTTTAGCGGCAATGCTTGTATAGCCGTTTTCCTCCATAACCGCACTAACAAAGGTGATAACATCTGGCTCATCGTCCACGATCAATATTTTCTTGGACATTTTTCTCCTCCTTTCGATGATAACCGCAAAAAACCCCTATGACTTACTTGACTAGGGACCTGAGCATAGCACAAAATGCCCCGGTTTGAAAGAGCTAATTGGAAGAAAAAAGAATACTTTCAATGCACTAGTTTCTTATGATATGTAATCAACTTGTATGAGCTTGAGGACCGGTCAGAAAAAGCGGTTACATCCGTAGAGGGTGTCGTTGACAACAACAACAAAACGGTCAACATTAAACCTTCCACGGCCGATTGTATATCACCCTATCATTGATCCTGTCAAGGTCTATGACACAAGAACATTCGTAACAGTTCAGTGCCCATTGCTTTTTCTGTCATTTCGACCCCTTCGCTTGTGTCATTCCGAGCGAAGCGCCCGCCTTGGCGCGACAGGGGCTCGAGAATATCTCCAGGAGAAGAAACCCGGTCTGGGCCAGGAAGGAATCTTGGTATTACGCTCAGGGCAGGCTGCTGAACTGTTACGAAGATATTTTGCAATTCATAGAAAATGAAACTAACCGCATCTGAAGATAAATATCGCCTTCTCTTTGATTACGATCCGAATCCGATTTTTATGGTCGACGTGGAATCGGCCAAGATCCTGGATGCGAACAAGTCCGCCAGCGTTACATATCAATATGACCACGAAAAACTACTGGAAATGTCCTTTCTCGAACTGTTCGATGCGGACAGCGCAGATCGACTCTGGGAACATCTTCACGGCTTTTCCAGGAAAGACTCGCTCTTCATCCCCAAGTTGTGGGCCAGGAGGAAGGACGGTGAAAATTTCTATATCAATTTCCATTCCCGGACCGGGACATTTCAAGAACTTGAGAATGAGGCATCCGATCTCTTTTACGTTATCCGAACTGTCGATATCACTGAACGTCTTGAACAGGAGGTTCATCTGATCCAGGCCGGCAAAATGGCCACACTCGGTGAGATGTCAACCGGTATTGCTCACGAACTCAATCAGCCCTTGAATGTAATCAGGGTCGGAGCTGACTTTTTTGCTAAGATGATAAAGCGCGGCCAGAAAATCTCTGATGAACAGTTACTAAAAGTGAGCCGCAATATAGGCGAGCAGGTGGACAGGGCCACCAGCATCATCAACCACCTGCGGGAGTTTGGCCGAAAGAGCGACCTGGAAGTATATCCGGTGGACCTCAACGACCCTATCCGAGACATATTTACCATCATTGGCCAACAGCTCAGACTGCGAAATATCGAACTGAGTCTGAGATTGGATGAACCCCTCGGCAAGATCCTTGCCGACAAAAACCGTCTGGAACAGATCTTCCTGAACCTGGTAACAAATGCCAGAGACGCCATGGAGGCAAAGGGGCCGGAAGCAATCAAGAAGCTCACGATTACCACATACCAGGAAAGGAACAAAGTGGTTGCTCTGGTCGCTGACACAGGCGCGGGCATGTCCAAAGAAACTTGCGAGAAAATATTTGAACCCTTTTTCACTACAAAGGAAGTCGGAAAGGGAACCGGCCTGGGGCTCTCAATTACCTATGGCTTGGTCAAGGATTTCGGGGGCGATATCGAGGTAAAGCTCTCCTCGGATATTGGCACCATATTTAAGGTTTCCTTTCCGATCCATTCAGAAAAGCGAGGTCTATCAGCTTGACAAAAATCCTGGTCATTGACGACGAACGGCCGATCCTGGAAGTGCTGGAGATCTCCCTTTCCAGCGAAGGATATGACGTAATCACTGCTGAAAACGGCGAAGAAGGCCTGGAACTCTTTGAGAAGCAGGGCCCCAAGCTTATTTTGACTGACATCAGGATGCCCGGAATGGACGGCATAGAGGTGCTCAAAAGGATCAAGGCCTCGGACAATGAAGCCGAGGTTATCGTTATCACTGGCCACGGCGACATAGATTCAGCCATATCAGCGCTTCAGCACGGGGCTTCAGATTTCATTAACAAGCCGATACGAGATGAAGTTCTCTTACTTTCCCTCGAAAGGGCCAAGAAGAAGATAGCCATAAACGAACAGTTAAAGGGCTACACGGAAAACCTGGAGCAGAAGGTTGAAGAGTATACGGTGGAGTTGAGGCAGGCACAGGAGGAATTGATTAAGACTGAACGACTTGTCACAATCGGAGAAACCGTAGCCGGGTTGGCCCACTGCATCAAGAATATCCTGACAGGTCTGCGCGGCGGCATGTATATGGTGGACACAGGCATGGCCAAGGACAAACCCAGTATGCTTGAGGACGGATGGGCCATGGTCCGTCGCAATATCGAGAAAGTCTCAGACCTTGTCCTGGATCTCTTGACATACTCCAAAGAGAGGGTCCCCGAACCAACTTTATGCAAGCCCAACGAGATCGTCTCAGAGATCATTGAACTTCTCCACAAGAGGGCTGAAGAAAATCGTGTCAAGCTTATCCAGCTCGTTGATCCGAATCTGAAAGAGGCGTACCTGGACCGGGATGGCATTTACCGGGTACTGTTGAATCTGATCTCAAACGCTATTGATGCATGTAGCTACGATACAGATACCTCCTCCAAAGCCTGGGAAGTCATCGCACGGACCAAGCTTGAAACCGACGTTGACGCCGGAGAAACCATCCTATTTGAGATCTCTGATAATGGAACCGGGATGACTGACGAGGTAAAGGCAAAGCTCTTCACAAGGTTCTTCAGCACCAAAGCAGGGCGGGGCACAGGGCTTGGTCTACTTGTCTCTCAGAAGATCATACGCGAACACGGCGGTGAGATCTCTGTCGAGTCAAAGGCCGGTGAGGGAACTACTTTTTTCGTTCGACTAAAGAGGGAAATGCCTGAGGATATGGAAGCTTAAAGCTCATTCAGCCGTCGTAGCCACTCGGGGCTCTCCGCCGGAGGCTGTGGCCCGCAGGCGGGCGAAGTCGGCAAGCTCAAAG